>DATCGT010000275.1:0-2757 GCA_036508775.1 Tepidiformaceae bacterium
ACGCGCTTGCCGCCTTCGAAGGTGAGAAGCAGGTCGGCGAGGCCGGCATCGCCCAGGCGAGACTGGACCTCGACGATCGCGATCGACTCACCCCCGGTTCCGGCGACGTGGGCGAAGAGGCCCGTGAGCATCCGGTGGCCCTGCCTGAGGAAGTAGGCGAGGCCGGTCGTGCAGTAGTTCTCGAAGGGAGTCGCCGCTGAGCCCGGGCGGTAGGCGGAGAGCATGGTGAAGAGGTTGGTTTCGGTCACAACGCCAGTATCGCGCCCGACTGGTAGCCGGCCAACGGGTGGGGGGTGTCGGAGTGGCGGTGTGGCGTCGACCGCTCCCTTACGGTCGCGGCTCTGGTTTCTGCTGCTTCGCGCGGCGTTCGGCGAGGCGGGCCCGGCGAAGCTCGGCGTCGCGGACGGCGGTGAGAAGCGAGCGGCCGTGCTTCGCGATGCGTTTCCGCTTCGATTCGAGTTTCTTCGCGCGCCGCTCCCAGCCTTCCATGGATTAGCCGGGGACGACCGGGATTTCGACCCAGGCGGTGATGGGGTTGAGCACACGCGTGCTCGACCGGACGGTCAGGGTCTGGCGATCCTGGTTGGCGGAGAAAGCGGCCTTCTGGAGGTCCTTCAGCTTTGGGTCGTCGCCGGGCGGTTCGAGGTGGAGACGGGTGCTCTCCCAGTGCGCCATGGAGTCGTAGGCCGTGTAGAGGATCACGTCGTCGGTCGGGCCGCCGTGCATGTTCGTGTAGAGGCCAAGGATCTTGCAGCCGCGCGCTTCCATGTAGGGCCAGATCCCCTCACGCGAGAGGCGTTCGAACTCTCGCAATTTGCCGCGCTCGATAGTGAAGGTTCGCTCGACGACAACTGGCATCGCTGTCTCCTCTGATGACTTGGAGTCTAGCAGTTCAGTCTTCGGCGGCCATCGCCCGAAGGACGCGGATGAGGAGGGTCATCCAGCCGTCGCCCGAGGAGATGCGGTCGAGGCGGACCTGGTTTGGCCCGACGAGGACCCCTTTGAGCCCGAGACGTTCGACCGACCGGCGCATAGGTTCGGTGGTGCCGCCGCGGACGCGGATGTGGAACATCTGCTCGTCGGTCTTGATCGACTCGACGTGGGCGCGGCGGGCGACCGCCTTGGCGAGGGCGACGTAGAGCAGGTTGTCGACGGCGGGCGGCACGGGGCCGTAGCGGTCGGCGAGTTCGGCCTGCATGTCGGCGACGGCGCGGGCGGATTCGATCTCGGCGATGCGCTGGTAGAGCGCGAGACGGCCGTGGACCTCGGAGACGTATTGCTCCGGGATGTGAGCGCTGAGGGGCAGGTCGATGCTGGGCGGTGGGGGCAGAGACGGGGCGATGGGTTCGTCGGGGCGGACGATCTGCTTGATGGCCTGGACGGCCTCGGCGACGAGCTTCGAGTACATCTCGAAGCCGACGGAAGCGATGTGGCCGCTCTGTTCGCCGCCGAGGAGGTTGCCGGCGCCGCGAATCTCGAGGTCGCGGAGGGCGATCTGGAAGCCCGCACCGAGTTCTGTAGCTTCAAAGACGGCTTCGAGCCGCTTCTGGGCCTGTTCCGTGATGGAGCGGTCCTTGTCGTAGAGGATGTAGGCGTAGGCGCGGTTGGCCGAGCGGCCGACGCGTCCCCGGAGCTGGTAGAGCTGGGCGAGCCCGAGCCGGTCGGCGTCGTTGATGATGATCGTGTTGACGTTGGGGATGTCCAGGCCGCTCTCGATGATCGTTGTGCAGACGAGAACGTCCTGGTCGCCGGCGCTGAATTCCATCATCACGCGTTCGAGCTGCTCTTCGGGCATCTGGCCGTGGCCTACCGTCAGCTCGGCTTCCGGCACGAGGTCGCGGAGGCGGGTGACGATGCGTTCGATGTTGTGGACGCGGTTGTGGACGAAGTAGACCTGGCCGCCGCGCTGCAACTCCCGGTCGATCGCCTCGCGGAGGATCTCATCGTCCCACTGGAGGACGTAGGTGCGGATGGGGAGTCGCTCCTCCGGCGGGGTCATGATTGTGGACATGTCGCGGATGCCGGAGAGGGACATCTGGAGGGTGCGAGGGATGGGGGTGGCGGAGAGGGTCAGGGTGTCGACCTCCTCGCGCATCTGCTTGAGGCGTTCCTTGTGGACGACGCCGAAGCGTTGCTCCTCGTCGATGATGACGAGGCCCAGGTCCTTGAACTGGATGTCCTTCTGGAGGAGGCGGTGGGTGCCGATGGCGATATCGACGGCGCCTTCTCGAATCCCTCGGGCGATGTCGCGTTGCTGGTGTTCGCTGCGGAAGCGGGAAAGTACCTCGACGCGCACCGGGAAGCCGGCCATTCGCTCGCGGAAGGTGTTGCCGTGTTGCTCGGCGAGCACCGTGGTCGGGACGAGCACGGCGACCTGCTTGCCATCGGCGACGGCTTTGAAGGCGGCGCGGATCGCAACCTCGGTCTTGCCGTAGCCGACGTCGCCACAGATGAGGCGGTCCATCGGGCGGACGTTTTCCATGTCGGTCTTCACGTCGTTGATTGCGGCGAGCTGGTCGGTGGTCTCGACGAAGGGGAAGGCGGCTTCCATCTCCATCTGCCAGGCCTTGTCGGGAGCGAAGGCGTGTCCCCGGACAACCTCGCGCTTTGCGTAGAGCTCGAGGAGGTCCTGGGCGAGCGCGAGGACCGCCTGCTTGACGCGGCGCTTGGTGCGGGCCCAGTCCTGCGATCCGAGGCGGGTGAGCGACGGTGGGTGTTCCGCGGGCCCGACGTAGGCGGTCACTGACTCAAGCTGGT
>DATCGT010000276.1:0-3955 GCA_036508775.1 Tepidiformaceae bacterium
CCGATTTCATTGAAGGCGTCCGTGAGGGACGAGGCTGCGAACACGGTGATGTCTTCCTGGAGCGCTGCGGCCCCGGTTGAACTGCCTGGCGCACCTGCTTCCGAGTTGCCCGAACCTGCGCCGCCGCAAGCCGCTGCCCCCGTCGCGACCGCGGCGACGACCGCGATTGCCGCAAGCAGGCTCCAGGTTCGTATTCCACCCGCAGCGTTCATCCTCATTGGCTCAGACAAACAGCTGGCTTTGCGCTAGCTCGCGCCGGTAATCGCGCAACCACCCGATGGTTGCCTCCGCCGCTGCCCGCTTCGATTCCGTGACAAGCCGCAGGAAGCTATCGCCGTTGCTGACGTTTGGGATCCTCTCGACGTATTCCTGGCAAACACTCGCCTGCTGAGAGACGAGGTCCAACTCCGTGTCCGGAGCAATGCGGTGCAGTACGAAGAGCTTCACGAGGAACTCGCGCCGAATATCCTCGACCCGTCCGACCGGCGTTCGCAGCCAGTCATCGATGAGTGCACGGCCAGCATCGGTGAGGTCGTAGAGCTTCCGCGGTGGTCGCCGGCCTACGCGAACTTCGCCCCACGAGACCAGACCACGTTGTGCGATGTTGCGCAGGTACGTGTAAAGCATGCCGGATTCGATCGGGCAGACCTCAGATAGGTGGGCTCCGGCAAGGTAGGGTCCCATCTCGTAGCCATACATAGGCTGCAAACGCAAGAGGGCGAGTGCGGCGTATTCGCCGCTGAGAAGGTCGCGATCCGGCACCGCGCCACCATAGTTGGTCACCAACTATTCGGCAACCAACTGGTGCCGATCAGGAAAGGGTCACAGCGACATCGGCTCACGATGGATGAATTCGTACAGCATCGCTGGCCGCGACGCGCCCTGCTTGAGCAGTTGCCCGGTCTCCCGGACGATCCCGAGGCCCACGACACGCCGGCGGAAGTTCCTTTTGTCGATCGTCTCGCCGAGGATCGCTTCGTACACACGCTGCATCTGCGTCAGGGTGAAGCAGGCCGGCAGCAGGCTGTACGCGACGTTCGTGTACTGGAGCTTGTTGCGGAGGCGGTTGCTCGCGTAGGCGAGTATTCGCTCGTTCTCGAAAGCGAGTGGTTGGAGGTCGCGCACTGCGTGCCAGGCAGGCAGCCACTCCAGGTCGGGACGGAGCCGCGTCCGCGTGACATCGACGAGGGCGAAATAGGTAACCACGACTTCCGCTGTGCCGTCGCCGAGCCGATCGAAGGTGTACAGCTGCTCCAGGAAGACGTCCGTGACGCCCGTCTCGTCGGCCAGTTTCCGGCTGGCGGCGCCATCGAGCGTTTCCATGGCTCGCAGGAGGCCGCCGGGGAGTGCCCAGTGGCCTCGATCCGGCCGGGCGGCGCGTTCGATCAACAGCACCGAGAGATTCCCGTCGCGGATGGTAAAGATCACGACGACGACAGCTGAAGCCATAGATCCAAGTGTATCTCGTCGTGGATATAGGCTCAGTCGGGTGACCGGAAGCAAGCGCTCCCGGTACAATGAGCCTCGCGCGCGGAGGGGTCGCATAGTGGCCGAGTGCGGGCGCCTGCTAAGCGCTTACTGGTAGTAATATCAGTCGAGAGTTCGAATCTCTCCCCCTCCGCCACACCGCTCTTTTCCCCGGCTCAGGCCCGATTCGTGGCCGTTCGCATGCCGGTCCCCACAACGACGTTCGAGCACTCGGTCTTTGGGCCTGTCGGGTTGGGCCATCCGACCCGGTGACCTTACCCTGAGTCACTACACTAGCTTGATTGCCGGGATCCGCGTCAAAGTGACGGGGTGCCTTCCCCTGGCGCGAAATGTTGGCGAAGCAGATGCAGAAGTACTACCTCTGGACCCTCGGATGCCAGATGAACGTTGCCGACAGCGAGAAGCTGGCGGCCGGGTTCGAGCGCCTCGGGCTGACCTCCACCGATCTTCCCGAAGAGGCAGACATCGCCGTCATCAACACCTGCAGCGTGCGTCAGCATGCAGAGGAGCGGGCCTACTCGAAACTGGGCCGCCTGCGGGACATAAGAAAACAGCGGCCCGGTCTAAAGCTTGCCGTCATGGGTTGCATGGTCGGCCTCAAGACGGACGACTTGCGGAAGCGTTTCCCCTACGTAGACGTCTTCGCCCGGCCTCAGCAGTTCGACGCGATCATGGAATTGGTCGAAGAACCAGCGGAGGACCTGGGGGGTGAGTTCTGGCCGTCGACCTACGCGGTGCCCGATGGTCCCTGTGCCTACGTTCCCGTGGTCCACGGGTGCAACAAGTTCTGCACCTACTGCATCGTCCCCTACCGGCGCGGTCGCGAGAAGAGCCGCCCGCTTGAAGAGATCGTTCGCGAGGTGGCGTTTCTGGCGGACCACGGTGTCCGCGAGGTCACCCTGCTCGGGCAGACCGTAGAAGCCTTCGGCCATGACCTTGAAGAACAGCCGGATCTCGGCGACCTGATGGGGGAGCTCTCCGCTCTCGACCGGCTGCACCGGATCAGGTTCCTCACGTCCTATCCGAAAGACATGACGCCGCGGATCCTGCAGGCGGTCGCCGACCTGTCCAAGGTCATGGAGTGTTTTTCGCTGCCCGTGCAGGCCGGCAGCGACGCGGTTCTGACGTCGATGCGACGCGGCTACACACAGGCCGAGTACCTGGAGAAGATCGCCGAAGTCCGGGCACTGATGCCGTCAGCCGGGATCATGACCGACGTGATCGTCGGCTACCCGGGTGAGACCGAAGCGGACTTCGAGGAGACCTGTGATCTGCTCGAGATCCTCCGCTTCGACAAGGTCCACGTCGCGACCTACTCGCCCCGTGCCGGGACCATCGCCCACCGCCGGATGGCGGACGACGTTCCGGCAGACGTGAAAGCTGCTCGGCTTCACCGCATCGAGGAAATCGAAGGCCGGATCTCCGGAGAAATCAATTCCGGGTATCTCGGTACGACACAGGAAATCCTCGTGGAAGGGGCACACGGCGAGCAATTCTTCGGCCGGACGCGTACCGGCAAGCTGGTGCATGTCGACGTCCCGGCCCGCACCGGGTCGCTGATCAACGTGCGAATCGATCACACCGGGCCATTCTCTCTTCGAGGGGTGCCGGTTGAGGCACTCACGCTGATCTAGCTCGTCGCCGTGCGTTCTCCTGCCCGACCGATATAGTGACCGCAACATCTTGTAAGAGAGGCTGACGATGACACGTGCGCTGGTGCTCAGTGGTGGCGGTCCGGTTGGAATCGCCTGGGAGTTCGGAATTGCCGCGGGACTCGAAGAAGAGGGCGTTCGCCTGGCCGACGCGGATTTCATCATCGGCACGTCGGCAGGGTCCTTCGTCGGTGCACAGCTCGCGTCAGGCCGGACCGCAAAATCTCTGGCCGAGGCAATCATCGCCCAAAGCTCCGCTCCGAGTGCCGCACCGAGCGCCACACCCGCGACCCGGTCGGGGGTGTCCGGACCGCCGAACCTGACGCCTCTCATGGAACTCATGGCTCGCGCCGCTGATCCGAGCCAGTCGCCGGAGGCTCTGCGGGCTGAGATCGGCGCCTTCGCGCTGAACGCCGAGACCATGAGTGAAGAAGCATTCATCAGGAGCATGGGCCGGATCGCGGAGGAGTGGCCCGCGAAGCGGTTTGCCTGCACGGCTGTCGATGCCCTCGATGGCAGGTTCCAGGTTTGGCACAACGATTCGGGCGTGCCGCTGGCGTCAGCGGTGTCGTCGAGTTGTGCGGTGCCGGGCGTGTATCCGCCGGTCACAATCAATGGGCGGCGATACATCGACGGCGGCATGCGATCGTCGACCAACGCCGACCTAGCGCGCGGCTACGATCATGTCTTGATCGTTTCGGTGCGAAGCGCGTCGGCGGCGTCGGGGCCGATGGCCGAACTCTCCCAGCGCCGGCTTGAGAATGAAATCAACGCGATCAGGGAAGCCGGTGGTGAGGTCGAGATCATCGAACCCG
>DATCGT010000277.1:0-16812 GCA_036508775.1 Tepidiformaceae bacterium
CCGGCCATACCGCGGCAGCTCCGGCAAACGAGCCCACCGGCCATCGGCGAAAGGAGCGTGTCATCCTCCGGCAGCTTCGCCCCGCAGAGGGCACAGCCATCGAGCTGAAGCTCGTATCCCATCATCCCCAGCAACTGAATCTCGAACGCCCTCGTCAGGTGCATGGCGACTCCCTCCTGGAGCGCGTCGAATGCCTCGACGATCAGCGCGAACAGGCCATCGTGGGGCGCGTGCTCGGCGGCAAAACGGTCCACCAGTTCCGCGCAGTAGAGCGCTGCAACGCTGCGTTCGAAATCCTCCCGGAGCGCACGGTACGGCGTAACCGTTTCCGCCTGCGTGAACACGTCGAGCGACCGTCCTCGCGCGATCAGCAGGCTGCTACGGGTCAGCGGCTCCAGGTGGCCGCGCATCCTGCTCCGCGCCTTTCGGACGCCCCGTGCGACGGCGTCGAACTTGCCAAGGTCATCGCTGTAGACGGTGAAGATCGAATCGGCTTCGCCCACGTTTCGGCGGCGGAGGATGATCCCCTCCGTCTTGTACACGCGTGGGCGGTCAGGCATAGCTAAAAGTCCTGGCGGCCTTCGAGCGCCCGCGAGAGGGTGACATCGTCCGTGTACTCGAGGTCGGCGCCAGTCGGCAGCCCGCGCGCAAGGCGCGTCACCCGGATGCCAAGCGGGCTCAGCAGGCGCTGCACGTACATCGAAGTCGCCTCACCCTCCAGGCTCGAGTTGGTGGCCATGATGACCTCTTTCACCTCGCCGCCCTGAACGCGCACCAGCAGCTCCCGGACCCTCAGGTCCTCAGGCCCGATCCCATCCATCGGATTCAGGACGCCGTGGAGGACGTGGTAGCGGCCTCGGAACGCACCCGTTCGCTCGACGGCGAGAATGTCCAGCGGCTGCTCCACCACGCAGATGATGGTCGCGTCCCGCCGCTGGTCCGCGCAGAGCGCACACGGGTCACTCTCGGTGATGTTCATGCAGACGGAACAAAGGACGATCCGCCGCTTCACATCCTGGATGGCCGTCGCGAGCGCCACTGCATCCTGCTCGGACGTACGCAGGATGTGATAGGCCAGCCGCTGGGCAGACTTCGGCCCGATGCCCGGTAGCTTGTGAAAGGCCTCGATGAGACGGACGATCGGTTCGGGCGCACCCGTCGTGCCCTCTGCCACGGGTGCTATCCGAGCCCGAGGCCGGGCAGGTTGAGCCCCCCGGTAATCGCTCCAAAGGACTTCTCCTGGAGCGCCGCGGCCTTCGTGGTCGCATCGGCGATCGCCGCCATGATCATGTCTTGCAGCATCTCGACATCGCCCGGGTCCACGACCTCAGGTTCGATCATGATGCCCGTCACCTTCTGCTCGCCCGACATCGTAATCCGGACGGCCCCGCCGCCCGCTGATCCTTCGACCGCCGTCTCAGCAAGCTCCTGCTGAGCCTTCGCGATCATCTCCTGGGCCGCCATGAGCCGATTCCCACCGGCACCACCGCCGGCCATTCCCGGCAGACTCGCCCCACTGCCGCCGTGCCTGAGATAGCGATTCCGGCCGCTGCTTTTCGCCATTGCTATTGATCCTTCCCAACTGGAGTTGCGCCGAGAGCCTTCGCAGCTTCTGCCAGGTGCCCCGATCGGGCTGGCCGCTTCACCTGCTGGGCGCCTTCGATAAGTCGTACCGTCAGCCGGACTTTGTGTCCCAGCATCTCTTCTGCCTGCTGCTCTACGAGCGTGCGGCAATCCGTGTCCACCTTCTGCATGTGCGTGCTCCGGAAGAAACCCAGCGCAAGCTCATCGTCGGTGATCGAAAGGACCTCACAGGACCCGTTCAGCCACGCGCCCAGGCGCATATTCGCCATCCTGCAGCGATCGTAGAGGTCCTTCATGAACTTCTCTTCCCGGCTTTGCGGTCCTGCTGGCGCTGCGGGCGCACGTGCACCTGTCGCAGCGGGAGGACGGGTCCCTGCAGCCTGGGCCCCGGGCCCTCCCACCGCGGGCTGCGCGGTGGTCACCAGCGGAGGCACTGCTCCCGCACCCAGGATTGCCGACGCACAGGCGACCTCCAGCGGGATCGGGCTTCCGGGGTCCAGCCGGAAGTCCGCCTTCGCGAGTTCCTGGATAGCGTTCACGATCGTCGTAATCGACCTTCGCCCGTGGCCAATAGCGGTCTGGGCGAGGGCCGCGTGCCCTCCCGCTTCTCTTGCCTTCCCACGCAGCACGTCCGGGAGAATGTCCCGGAAAACGTCGATCGCCGACCGCGTAAACCGGGCGATGTCGATTCCATCGTCGGCCACTGACCGCGCGATCTCGAGCGCCGCGGCGAGGTCCTCCTCAACGATCGCGCGGGCGATCGCTTCGCTCCGTTCGTCGTGGACCAGTCCCAGGGCCGCCAGCACATCGTCGGTCGATGGTGCATTTCCGTATCGAGCTATCACCTGCTCGAGCAGGGTGATCGCATCACGCATGCCACCCCGCGACTGGATAGCGATCTGCATCAATCCTTCGTCCGGGACCGAGAAGCCTTCGCTCGCGCAGATGCCCCGCAGCCACTTCACGATCGCCTCGTTGGCGCCGCGGTGAAAGTCGTATCGCTGGCACCGCGAGATAATCGTCGCCGGCACCTGGTGCAGTTCCGTCGTCGCCAGGATGAAGATCGCGTGCGGGGGCGGCTCTTCCAGCGTCTTCAGGAGCGCATTGAAGGCCCCCTGCGTCAGCATGTGAACCTCGTCGAGGAGGTAGACCTTCATCTTCAGGTCGCTGGGAGCGAAGCCGATCTTCTCCCGCAATTCGCGCACGTCTTCGATACCGCGATTGCTGGCCGCGTCCATCTCGATCAGGTCGAGCGCGGAACCGCGCGCGATCGCCTCACAGGAGGGGCAGGCATTGCACGGTTCGCCGCCCTTGAGGTTCGCACAGTTAACCGCCCTCGCCAGGATGCGAGCCATGGATGTCTTGCCTGTGCCGCGCGGCCCGCTGAAGAGATAGGCGTGTGCCACCTGGCCGGTGGCCAGGGCATTTCGAAGCGTGGCCACAATGTGATCCTGTCCCACGACCTCATCAAAGCCGCGAGGCCGCCACTTGCCGTAGAGCACGAACACCTCTGGGGAGCGGGATGGGCTCAGTATAGAACAGATGTACC
Organism: Tepidiformaceae bacterium; assembly: GCA_036508775.1. Taxonomy (GTDB): domain Bacteria; phylum Chloroflexota; class Dehalococcoidia; order Tepidiformales; family Tepidiformaceae; genus JBGPOS01. The sequence continues at coordinate 3,134 of DATCGT010000277.1, forward strand.
TGCCAGACCCAGACCGGGCGCCCTCGCCTAATGCTGGTGGACCGTCCCCAGGTCGCCCAGGTAATGCTCTTCGCGAGCCCGCATCTCGGCCTCTTCCTCGGCCCCGCCCACATGGTCGTACCCGCAGATATGGAGGATCCCGTGGACCAGCAGATGAGCGAGTTCCGCATCGAGCGAATGCCCGATCGTGGCGGCCTGCCGCTCCGCCGTCGGCAGCGAAATGGCGATGTCTCCAAGATGCGGCGCTTCCTCGCCACCCTCGATGAAGTCGTCAGACGCGTCCGGGAACGACAGCACGTCAGTCGGCTCATCGTTGCCCAGGAACTGCAGGTTCAGTTCGCGAATCTCGGTGTCGTCGGTGACCAGGACGGCCAACGCCATGCCATTCGCCACGTCCTCGCCGGCCATCACCCGCTCGGCCAGTTCCTGCAGGGCAGCGACCGAGAAGGCCGGTCCCTCGACCGCCAGTTCTATCGAGACTTCGTAGTCAGGCATCGGGTGCAGCTCAGTGCTGCGCGAAAATCCCCGCGGCGTTCTGGGCAGCGGTAATCAGCGGCATCGGAAGGACGCCGAAGATGAACACGCCGAGCATCGCCACGCCGAGTGAAAGGCCAATCGAGGGTGACGTCTTCACGCGCTCGGCGCCCTCGGCGTCACCGAGGAACATCTGTCGCACCACGCTGAGGTAGTAGAAAGCCGACACGACGCTGTTCAGCACGCCGATAATCACAAGCCAGGCGAGGTCGGCCCTGATCCCCGCATTGAAGATGTAGAGCTTGCCCCAGAAGCCGACTGTGGGCGGTATACCGGTCAGCGAGACCAGGCAGAACGCGAGGCCCAGGGTCAGGAACGGCGATCGCTTCCACATGCCGGCATAGTCTTTGATTTGGTCGCTGCCAATCTTCTGTGAGATCGCGATGATGGCAATGAACGCGCCGAGGTTGGTGAAAGCGTAGGCCGCCAGGAAGAAGAGCACGCCGCTGCTGCCGAGCGTGAACTGCTCCCCGGACACGGAGATCGCAGCCAGCCCGATAAGGAACGTGCCTGCCTGCGCGATGGACGAGTACCCGAGCAGCCGCTTGATGTCCGTCTGGACGACCGCCATCAGGTTCCCGACGGTCATCGTCACTGCCGCGAGTACAGCGAACATGTTCGCCCAGTCGTCGCTGAGGAACTTCGCTCCCAGCGCCTCGAAGAAGATGCGCGTGACGACCGCGAACGCCGCGGCCTTTGATCCAACCGACAGGAACGCTGCAACCGGGGTCGGCGCTCCCTGGTAGACGTCCGGGACCCACATCTGGAAGGGCACGACCGCCATCTTGAAGCCGAAGCCACCGATGAGGAGCGCCATCGCGAGGACGAGGAGCGACCGGTTCGCTTCGCCGCCGTCGCGAATGGAGGCAGCGATGTCGAGCAGGAGTGTGCTGCCGGTGACGCCGTAGAGCAGCGCCATTCCGTACAGCACAAGGCCCGAGGCAATTGCGCCAAGCAGCAGGTACTTGAGCCCCGCTTCGCTCGAACGCACGTCCTTGCCCCAGCCGGCGAGGATGTACTGCGGAATCGACGAAAGCTCGAGCGCGACGAAGATCGTGATCAGGTCACGCGCCGCCGAAAGGAACATGAGGCCAGAACAGGTGGTCAGGATCAGCGCGTAGTACTCGCCCTGTCCTCGCCCTTCGCGGTTAACCCAGTCGATGGACGCAAGCACAACCGTCGCCGTAATCCCGGCGAACAGGTAGTAGAAGAACATCGAGTACTTGTCGAGCGACAACGCTCCGGAGAACGCCGTCTGGTACTCATTCCTGGTGACCCAGGACGTAGTCCAGATCGCTGAGCCAAGGATCGCCAGCAGCGCGATGAACGGCAGGAGCCGACGCTGTTGCGGCACCAGCGCATCGACGAGAAGTACAACGGCTGCGCCGGTCAGGACGGCGAACTGCGGGCCGGCGAAATCAATACTGTTCACGAGCCCACCCGCGCAACGATGTTTTGAATGGCAGGGCCGATCATGTCGTTGATGATCGGCGGATACACCCCAAGGAGTACGACGAACACGGCGAGCGACATCACGGCCGAGCGCTCCCACCACTTGCTCAAGTCCGTCAGCCCGTCCCACTCATGCTTGACCGGTCCGAAGACGACCCGCTGAAGCATCCAGAGGACATAGCCTGCCGAAAGGACCACCCCCAGGGTGGCAGGCAACACGGCCCACGCGTAATTGTCGAAGGAGCCGACGAAGACCGTAATTTCCGCGATAAAGCCGGCCAGCGACGGCAGCCCCACCATTGCAAAGCCCGCGAACACCATGCCAGTAGCGATCAGCGGCATCTGGCGGGCGAGACCCCCGAGCCGCGAAATTTCGCGCGTATGCGTCCGGTCGTACATGAGGCCAATCATCACGAACATCAGGCCCGTGATAAGTCCGTGCGCCAGCATCTGGTACATCGCACCGTTCAGGCTCGCCGTTCCCAGTGCGCCGATACCGAGCAACACCACACCCATGTGGCTCACGGACGAATAGGCAATGAGCCGCTTTGCGTCGGTCTGGCGAAGCGTGACAAACGCGCCGTAGAGGATGCTGATCGAGCCAATCGCCACAAACCAGATGCCATAGTCATCTGCCGCACCAGGGAGGATCGTTACGCACATCCGGATGATGCCGTAACCACCCATCTTCAGGAGAACGCCGGCCAGCATGACCGAAACTGCCGTCGGCGCATCGCTATGTGCGTCGGGCAACCACGTATGGAACGGCACGACCGGCAGCTTCACCGCAAAGCCGATGAACAGTAAGAGGAAGACCCAGCGTACCGGGATGATCGTCCCTGTGATGGAAGCCTTGCCCAACGCCTCAATGTCGAACGTGTTGGCGCTGAAGGCCAGCACCAGGATACCAACGAGCATGAAGGCCGACCCGGCGACGGTATAGAGGACGAACTTGGTTGCGGAGTATTCCTTCCGCCCCGACCCCCAGATCGAAATCAGCAGGAACATCGGGAACAGCTCGAGTTCCCAGAACAGGAAGAAGAGCAGGAAGTCCATTGCCACGAACACGCCCAGCACTGACGCCGCAAGGACGAGCAGGCAGGCGTAGTAGGCTCGCGGCCGGTTGGTCACATTGAACGACACCAGCACTGACGCAATCGTCAGCAATGTCGTGAGGACCACCAGCGGCATGCTCAGCCCGTCGATACCCATGAAGTATTGGAGGTTGAACGAGCCGATGTTCACCCAGTTCTCACGGACCACGTACTGGAATCCGGCCTGTGACTTGTCCAGCCCGAAGAACATCTGGACAGACATCGCGAACGTCACAACCGCTGCCAGCAGCGCGACGTACTTCGACCACGACTCGTACCGCTTCGGCAGCAAAAGCACGAGTGCTGCCGCCACTGCCGGGAGGAAGACGAGGATGCTCAGTTCCACGTGTGCCCCTCCTACAGCGGGTGCGTCGCGAATACCGCGACGACCAGCACGATTACACCAGCAGCGAAGCCAAGGCCGTAGCCCTGGAGCTGCCCGTTCTGAATCACCCGGAGCCGCTGGCTGACGCCACGGGCAAGTTGCCCGCTCCCGTTCACGGCACCGTCAAACACGTACTTGTCGTTGAGTTCCAGCAGGCGATTCCAGCCCCTCTGCAGCACTGTTCGGACGATGATGTCCTCGTACAGACGGTCCATGTAGAACTTGTTCTGGAAGAGTGTCGCCAGGGGAGCGAACCTTGCCGCGATTGAGCGGCTATTCACCCACTGCTGGTAATAGATCGCCCAGGCCGTGACGATGCCCGCCACCGCGAGGACCGACGAACTGATCGCGATACCCCACTCGAAGGTGCTGCCTTCCGGGGCCGGGTTCGGAAGCGCGTGACGGATGAACTCGCCGAAGGCCCCGTTGATGTTGAACCAGCCGGCCGCGATCGCCGGGACCGCAAGAATGACCAGCGGCAGCGCCATGACCCACGGCGACTCGTGCGGGTGCGCCGGGTCGCCGTGGAAGTGCGAATCCTCGTCGTGGTGATCGACCGGCTCGCCTCCCTTGTACTTGCCAAAGAACGTCAGGAAGATCGCCCGGAACATGTAGAAGGCCGTCATGAACGCAACAGCCGCAGCCATCGCCCAGAGTGCCTTGTTGTGCTGCCAGGCCCCGAGAAGGATTTCGTCCTTCGACCAGAAGCCAGCCAGCGGAAAGATCCCTGCCAGGCTGAGCGAGCCGATGATGAACGTCCAGAACGTCACCGGCATGTGCTTTCTCAGGCCCCCCATCTTCCGCATGTCGAAAGTGTTCGTCGCATGGTTCACGGAACCGCTGCCGAGAAAGAGGAGCGCCTTGAAGAAGGCGTGCGTGAAGAGGTGGAAGATGGCAGCGACGTACCCGAACGTCCCCAGCGCCAGCATCATGTAGCCGAGCTGGCTGATCGTTGAATACGCGAGTACTCGCTTAAAGTCCGTCTGCACCAGCGCGATGCAGGCCCCCATCAGGGCCGTAATGCCGCCGATCCAGGCGACAACGGTGCGCGCGTCCGCGGAAACTTCAAACACGGGGAAAAAGCGCGCCACGAGGTACACGCCCGCGGCGACCATCGTCGCTGCATGGATAAGGGCTGACACCGGTGTTGGGCCTTCCATGGCATCCGGCAGCCACACGTGGAGCGGGAACTGGGCGCTCTTGCCGGCCGCGCCGGCGAAGATGCCGAGCGCGAACCACGTGATCACCGTCGAGGAAAGCGCGCCTGTGGCGGCCAGCTCTTGAATCTGGTCGACCTGGAACGTGTGTCCCTTGCTATATATAAGAAGAAGACCGGCCAGGAGCCCCAGGTCACCGATACGGGTAACGATGAATGCTTTCTTCGCTGCGGCTGCCGCGCTCGGCTTGTGGAACCAGAAGCCGATGAGCAGGTAGCTGCACAGACCGACCAGTTCCCAGAAGATGAAGATCTGAAAGAGGTTGTCGGCCAGCACAAGCCCGAGCATCGAAGTCGTGAACAGGCACATGTGGGCGAAATAGCGCCCCATCCCCGGGTCGCCGGCCATGTACCCATGCGAATACACCTGCACCAGGAACGAAACGCTCGTAACGACAACAAGCATCACGGCTGTCAGGCCGTCGACTCGAACGCCAAGGTTCACGGTCAGTGAACCCGACGTAAACCACTCATGCGTGTAGCTGGCGATGTTCCCGTCGGCGTTGATGACGTTGAAGAGCGTGATGTAAGCGAGGACGCAGGAGGTTCCGACGGCGATCGCGGCCAGCCACGCGGCCACCTTTGGCAGTTTCCGCACGTAGAGGACGATCAGGCCCCAGGCCGTCAGCGGGACGAGCAAAATCGCCCACAACAACCCTTCGGAAATGGTGGGAACCGAGCCGGCTTGAGCTTCGAGAAACAGCATCGGCTAGATCTTCCTCAGGATTTCGCGCGCCACGTGGGCCTTGCCGGTCGGGACGTACAACGTCCGTTGATCGCGCATCGACGCCTTCTCCCCCCGGCCGACCGGGGGAATGACGCGAAGGCTGACCCCCTCTGCCGCGAACAATTCGCGCCAGGTTTCGGCCACATAGGCGTTGCGTACGGTCATGAATTCAACCCACATATGCCTACGACTTCAGGAGATTGATTCGGTCGACGTCGACCGTCTCGCGGTTCTTGTATACGGACATTGCCAGGGCCAGCGCGACTGCGGCTTCCGCGGCCGCGACCGTGATGCTAAACGCGACAAACGCATGGCCCGCGATAGGCCGGTCGCTCACCGCAAAGTGCGAAAACGTGATCAGGGTGATGTTGACTGCGTTCAACATGAGCTCCACGCCCATCAGGACGCCGATGGCGTTCCGCTTGCTCAGCGCGACCGCGAGCCCTATGCAGAACAGGATCGCGCCAACAATCAGGAAGTGCTCGATGCCGATGCTCATCTGAGCGCGTCCTCCGCCTCTTCCTCGGGTGTGCGAACGAGCATGATGGCCCCCACCAGTGCCGCGGTGAGCAGCACGGAGGCCATTTCGAACGGCAGTGCCCAGGCGTCAAGCAGTGCTTCGCCCAGCGAGCTCGCCGTCAGCTCCGGCGACGTCGCAACGGTCGCCCAGTTCGTGTCGTTGATGACGAAAGCGAGCACAGCCGCGAGGCAGACCGCAAGGAAGATGCCCGGCAGAGCCATCTTCGTTTCACCGTTGTCGCGGCCAGCGCGTGGCGTCAGGAGCACTGCGAACAGCACGAGCACCGAGATGGCGCCCACATAGATGATGATCTGCGCCAACGCGATGAACTCCGCCGACAGCAGGATGTAGAAACCGGCAACGCCGATGAACGTCACGATCAGGAACAACACCGCGTGGAGGAGGTTCCGTGACAGCATCACGCCTCCCGCCGAGACCAGCGTAAGCGCCGACATCGCGTAGAACCCGAACGTCGGACCGAAGCCTTCCATCAGCGGGTCTCCTTTCCGGTCGGGAGCGGAACGTAGCCGCCCGCCTCCCGGACCATGCGCGGCTTCTTTGGCGTGTTCTCGGGCCGGTAGCCAAGGAAGCGCGACCAGAAGACCAGCGCAGCCAGCGCCAGGACAATGTTCACCGCGGCGAACACGTACACGATGCCGTCCGCGAGGTCGTTCTGGACCCAGATCATCCGTTCGGTCGCAATCACCAGGAGGTTGAAGAGCGCCACCGGGAGCATGAACTTCCAGGCGAAACTCATCAGCTGGTCGATCCGGAGTCGCGGAAGCGTGCCGCGCGTCCAGATGAACAGGAAGTAGAAGAGGTGGGTCTTGCCGATGATGATCATCCAGGGCGGAACCCAGTGGTCCAGGCCAAACATCGACCAGCCGCCCAGGAACACGGTCGACCCGAAGGCCGCTGCCGCGAGGGCATAGCCGATGTCCATTCCGTAGAACAGACCCCACTTCATACCTGAGTACTCGGTGAGGTAGCCCGCGACGATTTCCGACTCCGCCTCGGCGATGTCGGTTGGAGTTCGGTTCAACTCCACGCCAACGCCGATGAAGTAGAGCACGAACGCAACCGGTTCCGCCGCGATGAGCCAGATGTGGTAGTGGCGCTGCCACTCCACCATGTCCTGCAGGCTCAGCGTCTGCGTGAACAGGACGATGCCGAGCAGGCCCAGGACCAGCGGCACCTCGTAGCTCACTGCCATCGAGATGATTCGGATGGCGCCGAAGAGGCTGTATTTGTTGTTCGCGCTCCAGCCCGCCATGAACGCGGCGAGGACTGGCATCGACGAGACCGCGACGAAATAGAGCAGCGCGACCGGGATGTTCGCCAGGATCATCCGCGGGCCGAACGGGATGACCGCGAACAACATGACACAGGGCGCCACGAAGATGATCGGGGCGAGCCACATGATCGCCCGGTCTGCGTACTTCGGCGTCAGCGCCTCTTTCTGCATCAGTTTGATCGAGTCGGCGATCGGCTGGACGAGCCCGAAGGGCCCAACCCGGTTCGGTCCGAAACGAGACTGCACCCGCCCGATAATCTTGCGTTCGCCATACACCCCGACGATGAGCTGCGACGGCAGCACCACCAGGATGAACGTGGCGATGAAGCCAAGAACGGGGGCGAGGACATAAACCACGCCGTGCGGGAGGACGTTCGCCAGCCCCTCGAGGATGTCCCTCGAGATGTTGGACAGGTCCCGGATGTCATACCAGTTGCTGGTCACGAGAGAGGACATTAGCGGTCCACCTCCCCAAGGACGATATCGATGGACCCCAGCACCACGATGGCGTCCGCGATGGTACCGCCGACGGTCATGGCCCTCAGCGCGCTCAGGTTGATGAGGGCGGGCGGCCGGATGTGGAAGCGGTAGGGCGACGGTCCTTCATCGCTGACGAGGTAGTAACCAAGTTCGCCGCGGGGCGATTCGACGCGGCCGTAGACCTCGCCCTTCGGTGGGCGGATTGCCAACGGCACCTGGGTGCTATGCGGTCCGCCGGGCAGACCGTCGAGCGCCTGCTCGATGATCTTCACGCTCTGGCGCATCTCTTCGAGCCTTACCAGGAACCGGTCGAAGCTGTCGCCCTGGTACCCAATCGGGATCTCGAAGTCGTATTTCTCGTACCCGCAGTAGGGCTCCGCCTTGCGGATGTCCCAGGCAACGCCGCTGCCGCGCAACATCGGTCCGGAGGCGCTGGAGTTAATTGCCAGCTCCTGCGGGAGCACTCCCACGTTCCGCGTTCTGACGATGAAGATCTCGTTCTCCGTCAGCATGCCTTCCATCTCATCGAGGTACGGCTTCAGTCGAGCGAGTACTTTGCGTGCAGCCGGCTCGAATTCTTTGGGAAGGTCGAAAGAGACACCGCCGATGCGCATGTAGTTGCACGTCAGCCGTGCGCCTGAAGTCATCTCGAAAAGATCGAGGATGTATTCGCGTTCGCGGAGCGACCACATGACTGGGGTCTGCCAGGCGCCCGTGTCGTTCACGAACGTGCCAATCGCCATGCTGTGGCTCGCCAGCCGCTGGAACTCGGCCATGATCACCCGGATCGCGTTGCCGCGAGCAGGCACGTCGACGCCGGCCAGACGCTCCACCGCGAGGCAATAGCCAAGGTTGTTCGACATGCTCGACAGGTAGTCCGTTCGGTCCGTGAACGGGATGTTCTGCGTGTAGGTTCGCTCTTCCGCAAGCTTCTCCATCGACCGATGGAGATACCCCATCACCATCTCCGCATCGATCACCCGCTCACCGTCGACCGTCGCCTTCACGCGGAAGACACCGTGGGTCGACGGGTGCTGCGGCCCGATGTTGAGGATGAACGGTTCAGTCTTGATGCCGCCGCTGCTCATTCCACTACCTTCACTGGCGGCGGGACGCGACGCGCAATCCCTGAGAATTCCTGCAGCCCCGGCATGAGGCCACCCGGCATCGAGAGGAAATCCTTCCGCAACGGCCATCCCGGATACCCCTCCCAGAGGAAGATCCGATGCAGGTTCGGATGACCCTCAAAGCGGATACCCAGGAGGTCGTAGGCTTCGCACTCCTGCATCCAGGCGCCAAACCACACCGGCACCACGCTCGGAACGCTCGTGTTCTCCCGGTCCCACGCCTCCGTCTTCACGGTCGCGAACTGGTTCTTCACGAACGACTGCAGGTGGTACACCACCTCGAAATGGTCCCAGAAGTCGACACCGCACAGGCTCGTTAGCTGGACGAAGTCCGTCTCCGCGTCGGTGCGAAGCGCTTCCATCGTTTGCACGAGCTTCTCGGGCTTGAGATAGCAGGCCACAGAGTCGTAACGGCTTACCGAACCCGGTACGAGCCGCTCCGCCACGCTCGCCACCTGTTCGCCGGTCCAGCGAAGTGTTGTCACTATCGGTACTCGAGTGCGCGCTTGCGCCACGCGTAGAGGATGCCAAGACAGAGGATTCCGATGAACCCGAGCCCTTCGAAGTAGCCGGCCATGCCGACCTTGTCGAAGACCAGCGCCCACGGGAAGAGAAACACGATTTCTACGTCGAACAGCACGAAGAGCAGTGCGATGTAGTAGAACCGGAAGTTGAACTGGACGAGGCTGGGCCCCTCGGTCCGCAGTCCACACTCGTAGATGTCATCCTTCACGGGATCCGATGGAACCTCCGGACGAATCCGGGTGAACTTTAGAGCCCATGAGGTGACGACTGCGCCGAGTGGGAAAAGCAGTGCAACGACGATCAAAACGCCGATTTGGCCGTATTCGTAGAGCACTCGATCACCGCTTGTGAAATCTGTCCCGATGGAGGCCGTCGGAACTATAGCACGGGCTTCCCAGCCAAACAAAATCGCCCCGGATCCACCCTGGCTCCGCCCTCACGGGCTCGATCCCGTCCGTTTCACCCGGTTCATTTACCGGGCATGACCCCCTTGCTACTATCGTGCGCACTAACTGACGGCCGTTTGCCGCCGAGGAGCCCGAATGCCAACCGACGACAAGAAGGACCTCTATGAACTCGGCGAAGCACCGCCGCTCGGACACGTCCCGGCCCGCATGCACGCCCAGGTCGTCCGCCAGTCACGCTTCGGCGCTCCGAAGGATGCTTTCCAGCCCGAGGTCATGAACACACCCCAGGTCGGCCCCGATGACGTGCTGGTTTACGTCATGGCGGCTGGCGTGAACTACAACAACGTCTGGGCCGCCCTCGGCACCCCGGTCGACGTTATCGGCGCCCGCAACAAGGGCGGTGAGCCCGAAGACTTCCACATCGGCGGCTCCGATGCTTCGGGCATCGTCTACGCCGTCGGCAAGGACGTAACCAACGTCAAAGTAGGCGACGAAGTGGTGGTCCACTGCGGCACCTGGGACCTCCACGCACCTGAGGTGCTCGACGGCACCGACCCGATGTTCAGCCCGAGCTTCAAAATCTGGGGCTACGAGACCAACTATGGCGCCTTCGCCCAGTTCGCGAAGGTCCAGGGCCACCAGTGCATGCCCAAGCCAAAGAACCTGACCTGGGAAGCCGCGGCTGCCGGCACGCTCGTCGGCATCACCGCCTACCGCATGCTCTTCGGCTGGCCCCCGCACACCGTCCAGGAAGGTGACGTCGTCCTCGTCTGGGGCGCGGCAGGTGGGCTCGGCTCAATGGCCCTCCAGCTCGCCGCTCAGGCCGGTGCGAGGCCCATTGCCGTCGTCTCCAGCGAAGCGAAGTACGACTACTGCAAGAAGCTCGGTGCGGTCGGCTGCATCAACCGTAAGGACTTCTCCCACTGGGGCCGCCTCCCCAATTGGGATTCACCGGAGATGAACGCCTTCACCACCGGTGCCCGCGCCTTCGGCAAGGCCATCTGGGACATTCTCGGCGAGCGCAAAAACCCCCGCATCGTCTTCGAACACCCCGGCCAGGACACGATCCCGACCTCGATCTTCGCCGCGGACAGCGGCGGGATGGTCGTCATTTGTGCCGGCACCTCGGGTTACAACGCCGACGTCGACCTGCGCTACCTCTGGATGCGCCAGAAGCGCTTCCAGGGCTCGCACCTGGCCAACGACGAGCAGAGCTACGCCTTCCACAAGCTGGTCATGGACGGCAAGATCGATCCCTGCCTGAGCCGGGTATTCGAGTTCAACCAGACCGGCGAGTGCCACCAGCTCATGCACGAGAACCGCCACCCGGAAGGCAACATGGCGATCCTCGTCGGCGCAAAGCACGCTGGGATGACCACCGTCAGCTGACCCGGTCCTGCCCCGGGCAGCCGGCGCTGTGCGCGCGGATATCGCCCTGAGATAATGCGACGATAGTCTTCCGGTCGGTAGAAAGAGGTCGCCCGTAATGGCACGAGATTTTGCCGCTGATATCCAGGACCCCATCGCCCGCGAGGTCGTCTCGAACGTCGGCGTCTGGGTCGACAAAGAAGTTCGTCCCAACGCCAGTGAATACGAACATGCCGACATCTACCCCGATGCCCTCGTCAAAGGCATGTCCGAGATGGGCCTCTTCGGGATCAAGATCCCCGAGGAGTACGGCGGCCTCAATCTCACGTTTGAGTGCTACGCCGGTGTCTGCATGGAGCTCGCCCGCGGCTGGATGAGCCTCGCCGGCATCATCAACACCCACGTCCTCGTCGGCTACGCCATTAGCGAGTACGGCACGCCCGAGCAGAAGCAGAAGTTTCTGCCGAAACTCGTCGAGCCCGAGATCCGCTGCGCCCTCACCATCACCGAGCCCGACGCCGGTTCCGATGCCCAGGCGATAAAGACCACCGCCCGCCGCGACGGCGACGACTACGTCATCAATGGCCAGAAGATGTGGGTGACCAACGGCCAGAAGGCCGGCGTCTACCTGGCCATGACCAAGACCGACCCAAAGGCACAGCCTCGCCACAAGGGGATCAGCGCTTTCCTGGTCGAAGCCGGCACCCCGGGCTTCACGGTCGGCAAGAAGTTCGACAAGCTCGGCTACAAGGGCGTCGAAACCACCGAACTGTCCTTCGACGACACTCGCGTCCCTGCCACCGCCCTCCTCGGCGGCGTCGAAGGTTCCGGTTTCCAGCACATCATGAGCGCCCTCGAAGTCGGACGGATCAACGTCGCCGCTCGCGGAGTCGGCGTCGCCCAGGCCGCCTTCGATGACTCGATCCGCTACGCCCAGAAGCGCGAGGCCTTCGGCGTACCGATCTTCCAGCACCAGGCCCAGCAGCTCCGCCTCGCCGAGATGATCGTCAAGATCCGCGCCGCCCGCCTCCTCACCCTGGACGCTGCCCGCAAGAAGGACGCTGGCGACCGCAGCGACCTCGACGCCGGCATTGCCAAGCTCTACTCGACCGAGATCGCCCAGGAATGCGTCCTCGACGCCATGCGCATCCACGGCGGCGTCGCTTACAGCAAGGAACTCCCGATCGAGCGCTACTACCGTGACGCCCCCCTCATGGTCATCGCCGAGGGCACGAGCGACATCCAGAAAGTCGTCATCGCCCGCGGCATCGTCAAGGATTACCCCGTCTAGCCCCTCTTCAAAACAACCGACACAGAGCCGCGCACGTCAGTAAGCGGCCGAGGATCGAAACAGCACAACCACCACGGAAGGACCCGCACCCATGACTGTCTACGATGGCCGCGACCGCTTTGGCCGCTACTACGAAGAGTTCGAACCCGGTGACGTTTACAAGCACTGGCCCAGCAAGACCATCACCGAATCAGAAGACCACCTCTTCTGCGACATCACCATGAACCACCACCCCCTCCACTCGGACCGCTGGTACGCCGAGGCGGAGACCCAGTTCAAGCAGAATGTGGTCGTCGGGAACTTCGTCTATTCGCTGGTCCTCGGCATGAGCGTCCCCGACGTCTCCGGGAAGGCGATCGCCAACCTGGAAATCGAAACCCTCAAGCACTCGAAGCCCACGTTCCACGGCGACACCATCCGCGCCGAGACCACCGTCCTGGAAAAGCGGGAAACCTCCAGCGGCGACCGCGGCATCGTGACTGTCGAGACGCGCGGTTTCAACCAGCGAGGCGAAGAGGTCTGCTACTTCCGCCGCAAGGTGATGGTCCCGAAGAAGCCCTGACGAACGGCCCCCGAGCCGCGACCGTGAGGGAGCGGTCGACGGTCGAACCACTATGAGATGTCGGCGCTCAGCCCTCTTCCTGCCCCGGAAGCCGCGGTACGAAGATATCGATCCCCTCTGCCTGCAGCCGTTCCAGCAACCTCCGGCGCAGCTCACCGGTCAGCTCCCACTGCTTCCCAGCGCGGGTGTCGCCGACCACCTTCAGTTCGACGCGTGTCTCCCCGATCGCGTCAATCCGCAGCACGTGCGGAGCACTGAGCAAATCCTCCGGCCGCTCCTTGGCAAGTTCTTCTCCAACAGCGTCGATGAGTTTCGTAATACGTGTTATGTCGTGCGTACCCGGCAGGCTCAGGTTCAGGTTGATCCGGCTGAATCCCTGCGTCATGTTCGTCGCAACGGTGATCGCTCCGTTCGGGATGCTATGGAGGCTCCCGTTCATGTCCCGGACGACGGTGCGCCGCGGGTTGATTGCGACGACCTCCCCCGAAACGCCCGCCACCGCCACCACATCGCCAACTGAATACTGGTCTTCAATCAGGATGAACGTCCCGTTGATGACGTCCTTGATCAGCGTCTGAGCGCCCAGCCCGACCGCGATCCCCACTACCCCAATCCCCGCCACCAGCGCCGAAACGTTCAGCCCGATGTTGTCGAGTATCAACGCGCTCCCGAGGATCACCAGGAAGATGGTGAACGA
>DATCGT010000278.1:0-8474 GCA_036508775.1 Tepidiformaceae bacterium
CGTTACGGTTCTCGTGCACGAGCTCGCCCACGCGGCCGTCGCCATCCATCGGGGACTCCCGGTCCCGAAGATCACGCTCTTCATCTTCGGCGGCGTTTCTCAGATGGCGCGGCAGCCGCGGAGTCCGGGGGAAGAGTTCCAGATCTCCGCGGCCGGGCCAGGAACCAGCATCGTCATTGCGATCGTCACCGGCGGGGCCGCCCTGGCGTTGAACAACAGCAACGAGAAACTTATCGGCATCCTCTGGTATCTCGCGGCCGTGAATCTCCTTCTCGGCGTCTTCAACATCATTCCGGGATTCCCCCTCGATGGTGGCCGTGTCCTCCGTTCGATCGCCTGGAAACGCACCCGCAGCTTCCGGCGTGCGACGCGTATCGCAGGTGGCGTCGGCGAGCTCGTCGGCTACGGGCTGATGATTCTCGGGGTCATCTTTCTCTTCAGCGGCTTCGTCTGGGATGGCATCTGGTTCTTGTTCATCGGATGGTTTCTCCACGGCGCGGCCCGCGGTGAAAGCCAGAATCTGCAACTCGAGTCCATCCTCGCCCGCCTCTCTGCGCGCGACGTCATGCACACCGACTTTCCCACGGCCCGGCCCGGCGATTCGGTCCAACACGTTGTCGATGAGCAGATGATCGGCCGCGGCGAACATGCCGTCATGGTCTCCAACGACGATGCGGTACTCGGCATGGTCACAGTCCACGACGTGCACAAAGTGCATCGTGACCACTGGCTTCAGACGCCAGTCCAATCAGTCATGACCCCGCGCGAGGGGCTTGTCACGGTGTCCGCCGACAGTAAGGCGCTCGACGTCATGATGCTTCTGGCTGCTAAACGGTTGGACCAGGTGGCAGTCCTCGAAGATGGCCGGATGATTGGCCTGATCACCGGGCGCGAGCTCCTCGATCAAATCCATCTCGCCGAGGAACTCGGTCCGGAGCCCGGCGAAGAACCAGTAACAGCGCCGAACGTCGACCGCACCGCCTGACGGACGGTTGCTTCGCCTTCGAGCCCGATGAACGCGCAGCTGAAGACGCGTGCGAGCATCCGCCGAGATTGTGGGAGCGCGACGCGGGCGGCGTCAACCAGCGAAGATCGCGAGCGGTCTGTACGCTGATCGCACCACTCCCTTTCCAGAGAAAGAGATCGCCATGAAAATCGGTGTCGTCTTCCCCCACGCTGAAACCGGTACCGACCCGGCCGCCATCCGGGACCTGGCCCAGGCCGTTGAGCAACTCGGCTTTACGCACATCCTCGCCTACGACCACGTAGTCGGCGCTGACCCCGACCGTGAGGGCGGCTGGACTGGCCCCTACACCAAAGACACCCCGTTCCGAGAACCGCTCGTCACCTTCGCCTACATGGCGGCTATCACGACGAAACTCGAATTCACGACCGGCATCATCATCCTGCCGCAACGACAGACTGCCCTCTTCGCCAAGCAGGCTGCGGACCTCGATCTCCTCTCCGGCGGGCGCCTCCGGGTTGGCATCGGCACTGGTTGGAACACGGTCGAATACGAGGCCCTTGGACAGGACTTCCACACCCGCGGCCAGCGCGAGGCCGAACAGGTGCGCCTCCTCCGCAAGCTCTGGTCCGACGAAATCGTCGACTTCCACGGCAAATTCGATACCGTCAGTCGAGCCAGCATCAACCCGCGCCCGACCCGTCGCATCCCTATCTGGTTTGGCGGCGGAAGCCCGGCCGTCATCAAGCGCATGGCCCGCCTCGGCGATGGCTGGATCGTCACCGGCATCCCCGACGACCGCCTCCGCGCCTCGCTCGAAGAACTCCGCGGCCTGGTCGCCGCGGCAGGCCGCGACGCCTCCTCCTTCGGACTCGAAGGCACGGTCAACATCAGCGACGGCGACCCCGACCGCTGGGTGCGCCAGTCGGAAACATGGCGGACGCTGGGCGCCACCCACATCTCGATTCGCACGATGCCCGGCATCCGCGCCCCACGGGAGGGCATCACGGTGGACGACCACATCGCCGCCCTTCGGCGCTACCGCGAGGCGGTACCCGTCGAGAAGTAGAGCTCAGAGAAGCCAGCCCTTGAATTAGAACACATGTGTTGACATGCGAACGCCCGTTCTGTATTTTGAGACAACTTTAGAACGGATGTGCGCCGTCATGATTAACCCGGCTCTCAGCTTCCTCTTCGACCTCTTCCTGATTGGCTCAGCCTCGACCATCATCGCGGGCATGGTTCAGGAATATCTCGCCAGCCGCCCCATCTCGGTCGGCTCCACCGGGCGAGGCCACGTCCCTCAGATCCAACAGCCGTCGGCTGTCCATCAGGCACATCGCCGGTCATCCGCCCACCGGCAGACGCTCCGCCACGTCGCGTAACTAACGGGCTGCGCGCTTCCCTGCGATTGCGTCGACCCGCGGGCGCTTCCTGTCGATCGCACGTTCGACGCTGCGCACCCCACGGATGATCTCGATTCGCGAAAGCAAACGCGACAGTTGCTCGATCCCGGTCGTCTCCAGCGTCGCCAGGATGCTGACTCCACCGTCGCTGCCCTCAATGGTCCGCACGCCGACCATGTTCACCTTGTCCTCGACTACAATCGTGGTGATATCGCGGAGCAGGCCCACCCGGTCCCACGCCTCGATGCGCACAGCCACCGGGTAGAGCCTGGAGGCTGTCCCCCATTCGACCGAAACGAGCCGCTCTCGCTGGCTTTCATTCAACACGTTATGGCAATCGGCGCGATGCACCGTCACGCCGCGCGCGCGCGTCACATACCCCAGGATCTGGTCCCCTGGCACCGGGTTGCAGCACCGCGCCATCGTCGTCAGCAGATTTCCGATGCCGAGCACCTGGAGTGACGGGCTGCCGAGCCGCGCCGGCGCCATCCGTTCGGGAAGGGGCGGCGGTAGCTCGACCGGCGTCTCTTCCTCGATAAGCACGCCCAGCTTGCGCGCGATCGTCTGGGTGCTGATGCCGCCATAACCCAGCGCCGCCAGCAGGTCATCCCAGCTCAGGTACGCAAACATCGCGAAGATCTGGTCCTGCCGCTCCGACAGATCGATCCCCAGGCGGCGCATCTCCTTGTCGAGGAGGTCCCGGCCCCGCTCGATGTTCTCAGCACGCTCTTGCTTCCGGAACCACTGCCGGATCTTCTCTTTCGAGTGCGCGGTACGTACGTACCCGAGGTTCGGGTTCAGCCAGTCTCGCGATGGGCCCTTGCTCGCCCGGCTCCGCATGATTTCGATCACGTCGCCGTTTTCGAGGGTCGAGTTCAACGACACCATCCGGCCGTTCACGCGCGACCCGACACACTGGTTTCCAAGGTCCGTGTGGATCTGGTAGGCAAAGTCCAGCGGAGTAGACCCGGCCGGCATCGCGAGCACTGCCCCTTTTGGCGTGTACACGAACACCTGGTCCTGGAAGACGTCGGTCTTGACGCTCTCGACGAACTCCTCGGCGCCCGAGAGGTCTCGTTGCCAGTCGAGCAGCTGCCGCAGCCACGAGATCCGCTCCTGGTCCTTCTCCTGCTGCTTGCCACCTTCCTTGTAGTGCCAGTGTGCCGCGATCCCGTACTCCGCTACCCGGTGCATCTCATGGGTGCGAATCTGGATCTCGAGCGGCTTCCCCCCAAGCGCCACGACGGTGGTGTGGAGCGACTGGTACATGCTGTCTTTGGGGTTCGCGATGTAGTCGTCGAACTGCCCCGGCATCGGGTGCCACAGCGCGTGGACGATCCCGAGCGCGTGATAACAGTCCGCCACGCTGTCGACGAACACCCGCATCGCGAGCAGGTCGTAGATCTGGTCGAACGACTTCGACTGGTTGGCGTAGCGCTCCATCTTTTGCGCGATGGAGTAGATATGTTTCGCCCGGCCGGTCACTTCGGCTTTGATACCGGCTTTCAACAGGTGCTCGTTGACGATGACCGTCGCCTCGCGAACGTAGCGTTCGCGGGCCTCCCGTTTCGAGGCAATGAGCCGCGCGATCTCCTCGTACCGCTGCGGTTCCATGTACCGAAAGGCGAGGTCTTCGAGTTCCCACTTGATCTGCCAGATGCCGAGGCGGTTCGCCAGCGGGGCGAAGATCTCCATCGTCTCCCGCGCAATCCGGCGTTGCTTCTCCGGTTGGAATGCCCAGAGCGTCCGCATGTTGTGCAGGCGGTCGCAGAGCTTGATCAGCACCACCGACACGTCCTGCGCCATCGCGAGGAAAAGCTTCCGGAGGTTCTCCGCCTGGACCCCATCGCGCGTTGCCTGGTCGTCAGTCGCGAAGGTGATCGGCAGCCGTTCGAGCTTGGTCAGGCCGTCGACGAGACGCCCGACCTCGGGCCCGAACCTCTTGACGATCTCCTCGTTGGCAATGCCGCAGTCTTCCTGGACATCGTGTAGAAGCGAAGCCGCCAGGGCGTTGTGATCGAGTTCGAGGTCGGCCGCGAGATAGGTGACTTCGAGTGGATGGCTGATATACGGGTCGCCGGTTCGCCGGACCTGCCCTTCGTGACAGTCTCGGGCGAATTCGTAGGCGTCGCGAACGACCTTGAGGCGTTCTGCGGGCACATAGGCGCCCGCCCGTTTCAGGACATCGTCGATGCCTTTGCCTGCGGTTGAAGCGTCGGTGCCAGTTCGCATGCGTCGGGCGTTTCGCCTCTTTGCCGGGTACAGCCTGTCGCCTATCCTAGCATGCGGGCCCCAGTCCCTACGAATCTGAGGACAGCATGAACACGCGCTTTCAGGCGCCCCGTGGCACGCAGGACGTGCTCCCGGATGCCCAGCCCTACTGGATGGCCATCAGCGACGCGATCCGCGAGGTGACACGCCTTTTCGGCTACCGCCGCATCGACACTCCCATGTTCGAACAGGCAGCCGTGTTCCAGAAGGGCTCCGGCGACACGACCGACATCGTCGAGAAGGAGATGTACACCTTCGAAGACCGCGGCGGCGAGTCGCTGGCGCTTACCCCCGAGAGCACGCCCGCTATCTGCCGCGCCTACGTCGAACACGGGATGGCGAGCTGGCCCCAGCCGGTACGCCTCTATTCGACCCACCCGATGTTTCGCTACGACCGCCCCCAGAAAGGGCGCTACCGTCAGCACACGCAGTTCGTCTGCGAAGTCCTGGGTTCCAGCGACCCGCTGATCGACGCTGAGGTGATTCAGCTCCTCTGGAGCGTCTTCGCCCGCCTCGGCATCACAGGTCTGCAGGTTCGCCTGAACTCGATCGACGACCCCATCGCCCGCCGCGACTACATCGAACGCCTGAAGGACTACTACCGCCCCAACTTCGACAGGTTGTCGAACGACAGTCAGCTCCGCTTCGAACGCAACCCGCTCCGCCTGCTCGACAGCAAGGCGGAGCGTGATCAGCCCTTCAAGGAAGCCGCACCCAAGCTGATCGACCAGCTCAGCGCACCCGCCGCCGACCACCACGCCGCCGTCCAGGGCGCGCTGTCCGCAGCTGGCATCCCGTACGTCACCGACCCGCTCCTGGTGCGTGGCCTCGACTACTACAACCGCACGGTCTTCGAGATCGTTCCGACCGATGACGAGCGCGCCCAGGGCACCGTCGGCGGTGGTGGTCGCTACGATGGCCTCGTCGAGATCCTCGGCGGTGCCCCCACGCCCGGCATGGGTTTCGGCAGCGGCATCGAGCGGATGATCCTCGAGATGCAGAAGCATGGCATCACCCCGGACGTGCCGCCGATCGCCGACGTCTACCTCGTCCACCGGCTCACGCAGGCGCCCACTGCCGTCGTTCAACTCGCCTCAGAGCTGCGAGCCGCCGGCATCTCCGTCATGACTGCGGAAACTGGCCGGTCGATGAAGTCGCAGCTCCGCGGCGCCGACTCTTCGGGGGCGCGCGTCGCGATCATCCTCGGCGACGACGAACTGGCTGCCGGGACACTGGTCCTCAAGGACCTCCGTGGCGACGCCGGACAGGAGTCCGTCTCGCGCACCGACGTTGTACCGCTGGTAGCCGGAAGACTCGGCCGCACGGCCCCCGGTGCTACACTGGAAACACCCCGAAAGTGATGGTGACGGCCCGCTCACGCGGACCGTTCTTGTAAGCAATGGACGATTCGATTCTCGCCCAACTGCAGCGCGTCCGTGAGCGTTACGACGCTCTGACGGACGAAATGGGCCAACCCGAAGTGGCGGTCGACTACGAGCGCACCAACGCGATCGCGAAGGAACGTGCCGAGATTTCGCGGCTCGTCGCTCTCTACACCGAGTTCATCGAGGCCCAGGCCCGTGCGGCGAGTGCCCGCGAACTCCTTTCCGAGGACGACGCCGAGATCCGCTCGATGGCCGAAGCCGAGGTCACCGAAGCTGAGTCGGAGATGGCTTCCCTCGAGATCGCCGTCCTCCGGGAACTCTTGCCAAAGGACCCCCGCGATTCCCGCAACGTCATCATGGAAATCCGCGGCGGAGCCGGCGGCGAAGAAGCCGCACTGTTCGCCGCAGAACTCTTCCGCATGTACGCCCGCTACGCCGAGCGCCACCGCTGGCACACCGAGATCCTGAGCGCCTCCGAATCGGAAAAGGGCGGCTTCAAGGAAGTCGTCTTCGAAGTCCGCGGCGAGGGCGCCTACTCCCGCCTCAAGTTCGAAAGCGGAGTGCACCGCGTGCAGCGCGTCCCCGAGACGGAGACGCAGGGGCGCATTCACACCTCCACCGCCACCGTTGCCGTCCTCCCCGAGGCTGAAGAAGTCGACATCGCCCTTGAAGAGAAGGATTACCGCGTCGACATCTTCCACAGCTCCGGCGCGGGCGGCCAGAACGTGAACAAAGTCGCCACTGCGGTCCGTCTTACCCACATCGCCACCGGCATCGTCGTGGTCTGCCAGGACGAGCGCTCCCAGCTCAAGAACCGCGTCAAGGCCATGACCGTCCTCCGCTCGCGCCTCCTGGATATGGAGACGCAGAAGCAGCAGGCGGAAACTAGTAGCGAGCGCCGCTCCCAGGTCGGCACCGGCGACCGCAGCGAGAAGATCCGCACCTACAACTTCCCCCAGGACCGCATCACCGACCATCGCGTCGGCCTCACCGTCCACAGCATCCCCGACCGCATGGATGGCAACCTCGATGACCTCATCGATGCCGTCGCGACCGCCGATGAGGCGGAGCGCCTGCAAAGCGTGGCGGTGTGAACCTCCAGGCCCTCGCGAAGCGCTCGGCTGCCCGCCTCGCTGAAGGCGGCATCCCCGACGCTCCCTTTGAGGCCGAACTGCTCGCCCGCATCGCGACCGGTGCCACGCGCGCCCAGTACTATGCGGGCACCGAAGTCTCTGCCGCCGACGCCGACCGGCTCGTATCGCTCGTCGACCGCCGCCTCCACCACGAGCCCACCGCCTATATCACCGGCACTCGCGAGTTCTGCGGCCTCGAATTCGAAGTCACGCCCGCCGTCCTGATCCCGCGCCCCGAAAGCGAACTCCTCGTCGAACTCGGCCTCGCAGAACTGGCGCGGCACCCGTCGAGCGTTGTCGTGGACGTCGGCACCGGGAGTGGATGTGTCGCGGTCTCCGTCGTCGCCAGTGCACCGCCCGAGGCAACGGTCGTCGCCACCGACGTGAGCCCCGCTGCCCTGGGTGTTGCCCGGCGAAACGCAGCCCGGCACGGCGTACGCGTGAACTTCGTGCGCGGGCACCTGTCGGGCGCGGTCTCCCGCACCGACATCGTGCTCGCGAATCTCCCCTATATACCCTCGCGGGTTGTGGACACGCTTGATCCCGAGGTGCGCGATTGGGAGCCCCGCTCGGCGCTCGACGGCGGCAGCGACGGACTCGGCCTCATTCGCCCGCTCATTGCCGACTGCGCGCAGCGTCTGCGCCCGGGCCTCCTCGCACTGGAGGTCCAGTACGATCAGGCGACGGCGGTCGCGGCGATCGCCACCCACTCCGGTGCCTCGGTGGACATCGTCAAGGACTACGCCGGGATCGAGAGGGTGGTCTGCGCACGATGGCGGTGAAGCTCGTCGCCCTCGATATCGACGGCACGATTGTCCAGCCTCAAACCGGCGATTCCCCAACCCCCCGGCTCAAAGCGGCCGTCGCCGCCGCACAGGAAGCCGGCATTGCCGTGGTCCTCGCTTCCGGGCGAATGTTCCCCGGGACGGCCAGTGTGGCGCAGGACCTTGGACTCACCGGCTGGGTAATCTGCCAGCAGGGTTGCGGCATCCACACGATGACCGGCGAGATGCTCCACGAATTTCCCATCGACCATGACCGAGCCATGCACATCATCGACTACGCGAAGTCGATCGACCGCGCCTACGAGTGGTTCAGCCCGCTCCGCTATATCGCCTCACGGCAGTCCTACCACACCGACGCGTACGGCTCGGTCTCAGGCATCACCCCCGAGTACCACCCATTCCCGGAGCGCTCAGGAATGCGCCCCACCGGCGTTGGCATCATCAGCACGAAGGACGAAGCCCCGGTCATCCATCGCGCCCTGAGTTCTCATCACGGCGAGGCGCTCCATCTCCTCGACTTCCCCGAGGTC
>DATCGT010000279.1:0-4729 GCA_036508775.1 Tepidiformaceae bacterium
CTACTTCGGCAACGCCGCGGCCACCGTCGGTGCCATCCCCGATGGCTGGCTCCATACGGGGGACATTGGTCGACTCGACAAGGATGGCTACCTGTTCGTCCTCGACCGTCGCGATGACCTCATCGTCTCCGGCGGGGAAAACGTCTACCCGGCGGAAGTCGAAGCGGTGTTGATTGGCTGTCCCGGCGTCGTCGAGGCGGCTGTCGTTGGCGTGCCCGACGAGCGTTGGGGCCTGACGGTGGCGGCCGCGCTCGTCGTCAGCGCTCCCGTCACAAGCGAAGAGGTCGAACGCTGGGCCCGCGAGCGGCTCGCGGCCTATAAGATCCCGCGCATTATCCGGTTCGTAGATGAGCTGCCGAGGACCGCGAGCGGCAAGATCCAGCGCCGGCTTGTGCGCGGGATGTTCGAAGGGTAGCCGGCCGCCGTTACAGACTCGCGGCCGCCGCCTGCTGTGCTGCCATCTGCGCCTGCTGTTCCTTCAGTTCCTCCTCGATGCGCGAAGGGGCAACGACGTGCCGCAGGAGGAAGTTCGCCGACTCGTCCTGGACGAGGTTCAGCATGCTCGGCAGACGTGCGAAGCCATGAGGCAGGTTGGCGTACATATGCAACTCGGCGGGGACGCCGACGCTTCGTAGCGCGTCGTACATCCGCGTGCTGGCGGACGGGGGCACAACCGTATCCTTCGAGCCGTGAATGAGCAGCGTCGGAGGGAAGGTCGGCGAGGCGTAGGTCAGTGGGCTTGCCGCGAGGGCCCCTTCCTCCGTCGCAGCCTCGCCCATCAGCGCCGCTGCCGGGAGTCCGCCGCTGGGACGGACCCCTCCGACATGGAAGAGCACGGGGGTGTAGACGCCGACGGCCGCCGCCAGGTGCGTGGGAACTCCCGGGTTGCCACCGTCCCCGTCGAAGTCGCGTATGTGGGCGGTGCCGGCCGCCAGGAGCGCGAGGTGCGCCCCGGCGGAGTGCCCCTGCACAGAGATCTTCGATTCGTCGATGTTGAGCCGGGTGGCGTTCGCCCGCATCCAGCGAATGTTCGCTTTTACATCATGGATGTGCGCCGGCCAGGGAGATTCTGGCGTGAGGCGATATTCTCCCGCTACGGCGACATAGCCGTGGCGAGCCAGCGCCAGCGAGGCGCCTCGCATGCGCCCCCGGTCCCCCATCCGCCACGCGCCACCGTACAGCACGAGCACGGCCGGTGCGTTCGATGCCCCTGCGGGCGTATAGATGTCGCACTTCAGATCGCGGCCGCCGCCGGTCCCAAAAGTGACGCCTTCTTCGATCCTGATCCCATCAGCGGACTCCACGCTGTCCCTCTTGGCCCGAACTCCGCGCAGCATGACACCCGCTGCCCAATCCGGCCAGCGCTCTTTCCACACCGGTTTACCCCAACGAAATAGCTGCGAGAACGGAGACTAAATCAGCCGCCCTTCATGGAGACGAACATGGCGGCAACCTGAGTATCGAGGACGCCACCTTCCGCAGCCACGGGTTCAGACCTCGACGGCAATCCCATCCGGTTCGACCTCATCAACCACAGGTTCGATCTCGCCGCGCCAGAGCCGTTCGAGGACGGCGTCCCGCAGGTAGAACGCCAGGACGACGCCGAGCGCGGAGATGGCAGTCATCGCCCAGAGGGCGTCACGGAACGCTTTCACCAAGAGGCCGAGGGGAGCCTGTCCGTTCGTGATCGTTGCGCCGGATGGGGCACCGTGGGATGCGAGGGAAACGACGAGGATCGTCGTCAGAACGGCAGTGCTTGCCGAGCCGAAGAGACGGAAGAGGACGTTGGTCAGCGCCGGCGCGCGGCTGATCTTGTCCTTGGGTACGGTGTTGTAGACGAGCGTCTGGATCGGCATCATGCAGAACCCCATGGCCAGTCCCCGCAGCGAAGCGAGCGCTGAGATCTCGACCACCGAAGTATTCTGGGTGATCCGGCTCAGCAGCCCGGTGGCCAGCATCATGACTCCGAGCCCTGCGATCGCGAGTGGGCGCGGCCCGATCCGGTTGTACCCCTTCCCGGAGAGGTTCATCGAAACGAACGCGCACAGCCCGCTCGGGAACAGGACGAGGCCCGTCTTCACCGGCGAAAGCCCGTGCGCGAGCTGCAGGAAGAGCGGCAGGATGAAGGTCAGCCCGAACAGCGAGAACTGGGTCACGAAGTTTACAACCATCGCCAGGCTGAACATGCGATTCCCGAAGAGGCGCACCTCCAGCAGCGGCGCAACGTTTCGCAACTCGACCCGGATGAAAGCGATGAGCGCGACTGTGCCGACGCCAAAGAGCGTCAGCACGAGCAGTGATGTCCAGCCGCTGCTTTCACCCTGGCTCAAACCGAGGAGCAGGCAGGGGAAGGCGATCGCCGCAAGAACCAGTCCCGGGAGGTCGAGCTTCGCGTCCTTGATCATCGTTGTTTCCTTGAGGAGGACGACCGCGAGGACGACGTTAATCAAGCCGATCGGCAGGTTGATCATGAAGATCGTCCGCCAGCTCGAATACTCGACCAGGTAGCCACCCACCGTCGGGCCGATGATCGGTGCCAGCACCATCGGGAGGCCGAGGAGGGCCATAAAGCGGCCTCGCTCAAGCGGAGTGATCATCGTGAAGACGATGGCCATCCCCAGGGGCTGGAGCATGCCGCCCCCGAGGCCCTGGATGACCCGGAAGAGGATGAGCGTCTGGAGGTTCCACGCGAGACCGCAGAGCGCGGACCCCCCGGTGAAGAGGATCAGAGTGATGATGTAAAGCCGCTTCATCCCGAAGCGGTCGCCCAGGAAGCCGCTGGCGGGAACTACAACTGCGAGTGAAAGCAGGTAGACGGTGAGGACCAACTGGCCGTTCTGGAGGCTCGAGTGGAAGCCGCGAAGGATGCTCGGCAGGGCAATATTTACGATCGTGCTGTCAAGAATCGACATGAATGACCCGATAGTGGTGACACCCAGCGCCAGCCAGCGCCGGTCGAATCCCGTCGAAGCGGGCGCACCGCCGGTCATTGTCTGTTCCATCCCCTGCTCTGCCTCCGTCCGCGAACAGTAGTGCGACGCTACCCGGTGGTCAAACCCACCTGAACTATCTGCGCGGTGCACTGACGCATTGGCCATGCACTACCATGCTGGCCAGCGAGGAAGGTCAAATGCGCGGACGCTTCTGGGCCCGAGACATCGAAATCGTCCAGCTGGTGGATACGTTCTTCGTGTCAGCAGCCACCTCGCTACTGGGCATTCGCCTGTACCTCTACCTGGCGGGCTATCCCAAAGTCGGGGGCGGCGGTCTCCACATCGCCCACATGCTCTGGGGCGGCCTTTTGATGCTGATCGCCATCCTCGTGCAACTCATGTTCGTGACCAGGATTACCCGCTGGGTGGGGGCGGTCTCCGGGGGCCTCGGCTTCGGATTGTTCATCGACGAACTCGGGAAGTTCATCACAAGCGACAACAACTACTTCTTCAGGCCAACCGCGGCGCTCATCTACCTCCTCTTCGTCGTTCTATTCTTCGCTTCCCGGCTGGTGGTCCGGCAAGGAGGGTTCAGCCATCGCGAGGTCCTGGTCAACGCGATCGACCTGCTCAAGGAGGCCGCGCTGAGCGATCTGGATCCCCGCGAGCGTGAAAGGGCCCTGCGGCTGCTCGAAACGGTCTCGGTTGGCGACCCGCTCGCCTCCGCCGTTCAGAAGCTCCTGGAAGGGACTGAGCCCGCTGGCGCCGCGAGCCGGCTCAGCAGGCTCCGGATGCGCGCGGAATTCTGGTACCACAGTGTGGCGGGACGGCCGGGATTCCGGGCCGCCATCATCGCCTCGTTTTCCCTGAACGGGATCGTGGTGCTCGGAGAAGTGCTGGCAATCCTGACCGTCAACTCGAACGCGTGGGCTGTCAACGGCGACGACCCCCTGGCCGGCGTGTTCCAGCTGCCTGGCACGATCTCCTTCCTCGGTTGGATCGAGCTGGGAACGGCGATCGCCGCTCTCGCGTCCGCCGCGACGGGTGTGCTGGTTCTGCGAATTACCCGACTCGGCGCCTACCGCCTCTTCGAGGCGTCCGTGCTCATCTCAATCCTCGTGATTCAGCCGTTCGCGTTCTACGAGGCGCAGTTCTTCGCGACCGGCACGCTGGCCCTCAGCCTGCCGTTGCTGGGCGCCGTCCAGTACTTCCAGCGACGAGAGCATGACACCCGCGAGCCCACAAATCGCGGTGGAAGTATCTCGGTGGCCGCTGTCGCTCCCACCCGGTAGTCGCTTCATCCGCGCGTCACCCGGAGGTTCAGGCGCGGTTTAGTACGGCAACACCATACTGCCTGGCGATGCCGTACTTCGATCACATGGATCCCGATACTGTCGCCCGCTTTCGTCGTGCCTACTGGGACGTCGTCCGAGAACTCGATACCGAGCGCCTGCGGCAGTGGGAACGCAGCCAACTCACGCTGCCTCAACTGCGGGTCCTCTTCCAGATCCGACGTGCCCCCGGCGTCACTACGGGCGAACTGGCACGAACCCTCGGGATCGCGGTTTCAACCACGAGTGGCCTGGTCATCAAGCTGACCGAGCGAGGACTGTTCGATCGGCATGCGGGGTCAACCGACCGCCGCCAGGCGCCGCTCTTCCTCAGCGACGAGGCGACGGTCGTGGTGGGGTAAATCTCGGGAGCCTGGCGTCCCTTCCTGGAGACGGTCGCCGATGAGCTTGGAGAGGACCTCGAATCGATGACCCGTGACCTCGAGCGATTGGCCGAAGCGGCTG
>DATCGT010000280.1:0-3802 GCA_036508775.1 Tepidiformaceae bacterium
GGTGGTCAGCTCGTCGACTTGTTGGAGGTCCTCGTCGGTGTACGCGCCGAAAGTCGCGTTCAGCGCTTCGGTGAAGATGTCCTGTTGCGGGCTGGCGGTGCGGTCATTGCCCGCGATCGTCGTGAGCACGAAGCGCAGGGCATTCAGGTCGGCTCTTACGACCTCGAAGCGGTGATGGAGCAGAGCGGAAGCGTTGAGGACGTCGCGGCAGGCTGCTTTGGTTCGCGGGCTGACGTACATCTCCTCTGAGGTCCGCTGGTCGGGACTCCGCTGGCCTTCGCGCCGCCCATTTGATTCGGGCGCCTGGGTGCGGCGACTGGCCAGGTTCATGTATCGCTCAATCAGGTCGTTCTTCAGGAAGAGCATGCTGTGGGAGGCAGTGATCGTCCGATCCGGGTCCTTGCCCTGGACAAGATTGCTCATTTCCTGGAGGACCGAGAGCGGCAGTGGGTGGGCGACTGGCATCGGGCGCCCGTGATGCTGGGCATATGCCAGGTCGATCATGATGTCGTCGAGCGTGTCGCCGCGGGGATCGATTGAAGCTTTGAACATGAAGCGGTCGAGAATCGGCTCGGCGATGACGGAATATTTCAGGTGGTTGGTCATCGCGAGCGCGGTATGGAGGCGGGCGTCCTCCTGCTGCTCACCCTCGGTGAACTTGCGTTCGTTGAGCACACCCAGGATGGCCTCGAGCACGAGGTCGTTGGAGTTCATGAATTCGTCGAGGTAGGCGAAATCGGCGCTGATGAGCGAGTTCCGGGTGTTGTGCCAGAGCTTGCCCTGGTTGAAGAGCTGTAGATCGAGGCCGCCGAGGACGGTCTCGAGGCGGGTACCCTGGGTGAACTGCGCTTTGAAGAGCTCCCCTTCGAACTGGCCGAAGACGTTCTCGCCGTAGAGCGACTTGCCCGTCCCCGCCCGTGAGATGAGGAGCTGGTGGCGCCGCGTGATAAGCGCGAGCGCCGTCTGCTGGAGGAGCTCCATCCGGCCCGGGAGTGCTTCAGAGACGCTAAAGAGCGCGCCTTTGAACACTTCGATCGCCGGATGAAGATCGAGCGTCCCCCCGGTGTAGACCGGGTGTTTTCCATCTGCGGAAGAGAGAAGGTTTGGCACGTCCTTCATCGGGAAGTACCCCCCATTCCGCATGCGACCCCCACATCGCATGAACCGTGCATCTGGTCCCCATCCCCTTCAGGTGCCAGCTTCCACTTGCCTCTGCGTATTGCTACCTACGTGTAATGCGTATGGACCTTGGCATCCCGATACCTCTAATGGGCAGATTCTATAGGTCGCGTATGCCAGTTGTCTCGTGGCTGTTTGGGAAATGGTGAGGGAGGCATTACCTGCGACTGCGTCGTACACTTTCTCGGCATCGCTGACTTCTCCCGGAGTGCAACTTTGGCAATTATTCCTATCCGCCGTGCTGGTGACCCTGTACTTCGTGAGAAGGCCCGTAAGGTTCGTACCCCTGTCGACAAGTCGATCCAGAAGCTGATCGAGGACATGTGGGAGACGATGTATGACGCCCCGGGAGTGGGCCTTGCCGCACCGCAGATCGGTGTCTCGCTCCGCGTTGTCGTGATTGACGTTCACGACCAGGAGCCCATCGCGCTGGTCAATCCCGAGATTGTGAAGCGTTCCGGGACCCGCCAGGTGGACGAGGGGTGCCTGTCCGTCCCCGGGTTTCGCGGTGAAATCACTCGCTCGTTAAAGGTGCTGGCGCAGGGTATCGACCCGTACACGGGTAAGTTGGTGCGCGTAAAAGCCGAAGACGACCTCTTCGCTGAAGCGCTGGAACACGAGATCGACCACGTGAACGGCATCCTCTACATCGACTACCTGTCGGGCCCGGAAGCGCTGATTCCGATCAGCGACGCGCCCGAAGTGAAGGGCTAAGCATGTTCATCGAAGAAGTCATCGCTCGAGAGATTCTTGACTCGCGGGGAAACCCGACCGTGCAGGTGAGCGTTCTCCTGCAGGACGGGGAGATGGGAGTTGCGTCCGTCCCCTCTGGTGCGTCAACCGGGGCCCACGAGGCGGTGGAACTCCGGGACGGTGACTCGAGGCGATACGGGGGCAAGGGCGTTCTGAAGGCCGTTGCCAACGTGAACCGTGAAATCTCAGGCAAGCTGCACGGGGTGCCGGCGACCGAGCAACGGCTGATCGACCGGATGCTCTGCGAACTGGACGGTACGCCGAACAAGGGACGGCTGGGTGCCAACGCGATCCTCGGCGTTTCGATGGCCGTGGCGCGAGCGGCCGCATCGTCCCTTGGCCTCCCGCTCTACCGCTACCTGGGTGGGCCGGGCGTTTGCCGCCTCCCGGTACCGATGTTCAACATCCTCAACGGCGGCAAACACGCGGCGGATTCGACCGACTTCCAGGAATTTATGGTCATGCCGATTGGCGCCGAGTCGTTCTCCGAAGGCCTGCGGATGGGCGTTGAGGTCTACCATGCGTTGAAAGCTGTTCTCCACGACCGCGGAGCCAACACTTCCGTAGGAGATGAGGGCGGCTTCGCGCCATCCCTGCCGGGGAATGAGGCGGCGGTCGAGGTTGTCCTGGAAGCGATTGAGCGGGCCGGCTATCGGCCGGGTGAAGACGCCGTGATCGCACTCGACCCGGCCAGCACGGAGCTGTTCAAAGCGGGCAAGTACGTACTGGCAAAGGAAGGCCGCGTCCTCACCAGCGCTGAGATGGTCGCGCATTGGGCGAGCTGGGTTGAGAAGTACCCCATCAGATCCATCGAGGATGGGCTCGCCGAGGACGACTGGGATGGCTGGGCCTCCCTGGTCCAGGAGATCGGCGACACAACACAGATCGTCGGCGATGACCTGTTGGTGACGAACACCGAGAGGATCCGGCGAGGCATTGCCGCCCGGGCCGCGAACAGCGTCCTCATCAAGCTGAACCAGATTGGCACGCTCACGGAAACGCTCGAAGCCGTCGAAATGGCACAACACGCCGGCTGGACCGCCGTCATCAGCCATCGCTCGGGTGAGACTGAGGACACCTTCATCGCTGACCTCGTCGTCGCAACAGGCGCGGGGCAGATCAAGACCGGTGCGCCGGCCCGGAGCGAACGGACGTCCAAGTACAACCGCCTGCTCGAAATCGAAGAAGAACTGGGCAAAGGCGCCGTCTATGCGGGCTGGGACAGCATTCGGCAGCTTGGGCCACGACCGGTCCGCGACGAATCGGTGCGTCCCTCTCCCTCCAACCGCGCAGAACGCCGTCGCAGCCCCCGTTCACGGCACTAGGCGCTCGATCGCATGACTCCAGCCACCCGGGCCGCCGCGGATCGGTTCATTCTCGACACGGCGAATGTCAGATACGTCGCGGAGTACCTTCGGAAGGAGGAACTCCAATGCGTCGTCGAGACCACGGGGATGACCGTCGGTCAGACGATCGGCCACATCGCCCTGGATATGAGCGATCTCGCGACTGCACTCGAGGAGCTGATCGCGGGTGGTGAACAGGCGTCTCATGACGCTGGTTGCGCCGCGAGGTCCGCAGCGCACTCGCGGTTGTCTGCCAGGTGGGGCTCGAAGGCATTGCTGCGTCGGCTCGACGCGGGCCTGGTGGCACTGACGGCGGCGCTCGCGAAGCTGGACTCGACGCCCGTAGGCGAAGCTTCCGCGGGATGGCCCATGGCTCATGTCTTCAACGCTACCCACGTTCCGGCACACGGTCTTGAACTTTCGGAGGCGTTGGAAGATCTGCGTTTCGACCCCATGATGCTGAACTGGCTCCTCTATGCTGACTTCTCCGCGGAGCCGGAATTGTTCGACCGTCAGCAGAGACT
>DATCGT010000281.1:0-5178 GCA_036508775.1 Tepidiformaceae bacterium
ATCGCCTGATCACTCGAGAGTCCCTTCCAGCCGAACGTGGCGGAATCCCAGTTGCTTATCGATTGAGCGAATCCGGACGACGCCGCCTTCACCTATCCGCATACCGATCACCCGGGCTCGTGACCATCCGCCACGCGCTCGACGGCGTCGAGCTTGTCGCTTCGCTCGTGAGCCACGATCCGGGGCTCGTCCAGCTTTGGCGGTCCGAGTCGCTAATCCCTGACCTCGGCGACGGAGTGAAGCCCGACCAACTCGTCGTCATCGACACCGGCGATGCCTCCGCATGGATCCTCGTCGAGGTCGACGAGTCGACCGAGCGACCGCCTGTCATCCGCGAACGCCTCACTGCCTACGCAAAGCTATTAGAGGAGCATCGTGTCGGCTGGCATTTGCTCTGGGTCGTCAACAGTCCTGAACGCCTGTCCCGCCTGCGCCAAATCGCCGGACCCATGAAGCTGGCGGCGCTCGCCGACCGCTGCTGGGGTGTCCTGATCGGCGAAGTCAGCGACGTTGGCGCTTTGGCCCCGGTTCTCGCCGTTGGAGCCAGTCTGCCGCCTCGTCCGCTTCGAGCAATCGCGACGGACCCGAAGCTGCGACGGACCGAATACCCCGTCGGTTCGCCCGCCTGGATGCACCTCTTGGCCAACGGCGGCCTTGAGGACATAAGCGGCTTGTGGAACGGCGTCGATCGAAAGGCGGCGGTGTCCGCGCAGGCGGTGGAGCCGAAGACGGAGGTGAAGGTCGCACTGGTCGAGAAGCCCCCGGCCGACAAGCCGTCACTGCCGGTGGCGGAGATGCCACGGGCGAACGTCTCCGAGGGCGTCACGCCTGATCGGACCGCCGCGCCAGCCGAGGCAAAGGCCGACCTCCGGCTCATGCATGGGGGCGAGCTTGTGCAGCTGATCCTTGACGCCGACGGAGAGGGACGCGGAGCCGCCCGCGCGGTCGAGCTTCTCGTGGAGCGGCGTAACAGCTACTACTTGTTCGATGAACTGGAACGACTCTGCCGGTCAGGAGGGACGGAGCAGCAGCTCAGAGGTGTCCAGGTGGTCCGGAACCTGCAGCAACCCGCAGACGACGCGTACCGCCAACTGGCCCGCACGCTTCTTATGCAGATGGTCGATCAGCGCCACGAGCCTGCCGTCGTGAAGGCAGCGCTGGACGCTCTGGAGGCATGTGGGCTGCGGCTTGCGGGCAATGCCTGATCTGAGTCCGGTGAACCTGCTTCCTGGACGGGCCGGGAGGACCAGAGTTCATTCCCCGGCGAGCTTTCGCGACTTCCTGCTGTTGGCCCGGGAGTTCGCATCGCGCATAATCCTGCCTCAACGTCGTCGCGCCGAGAGTTCGTCGTGGGAGGGGGGGTAATTTTGCCGACCGCAATACCCGAATACAGGACGGCTCCAGATCAACTTCCTGCGCGCGTGGTTGGCCCCTGGGTCGAGCGTAAGGTCCACTACGTCGATCGGTACGCCGGGATCTTCGCGACTGGCATGAAGAAGTGGGCTCACCGAGGCTACGTGGAGTTGTTCGCGGGTCCCGGGATCTCCTATGACCGCGGGCACCACCAGTTCATCGACGGCTCGGCCTTGCGTGCCCTCAGCATGAATTTCACGCATTGGGCATTCGTTGACCTGGATCCAGTTGCTGCTGGAGCACTGGGCAAGCGTGTGGCGGCAAGGGGACGGCAGGTGACCGCGTCCGTCTTCCAGGGCGACTGCAACGATGCCATTCCCCAGATTCGTGCCGCGATTCCCGCCGACGCGCTAACACTCGCTTTTGTCGATCCGACCAACTGGCAGGTCAAACTGTCCACGATTGCCGCGCTCGTCGAATCGCGACGAGTTGATCTGCTCATGACCTTCCACTACGGCAGCATGGTCCGCGTCGGTCATCTAACCGACTGCAATCTCGACGAGTTCTTTGGCACAGGCACCTGGCGGGACGCGCTCCAGAAGCCACGCCATGAGCGACTGGATGCGCTCCTCGGGCTCTACAACCAGAAGCTCGGGGAGTTGGGGTACCTGTCGTCTTCAAGCCTTCGCGTGCCCGTCAAGAACACAAAGGGCCGCGTCATTTACGACCTTGTTCTTTTCTCACGCCACGAGCGAGGGGTCGACTTCTGGCAGAAGGCCATCAACGGCCCGGACGAATCGGGGTTCCGAGGCTTCTGGGACCTCTAGCTCCGCCCGAGGCATCGGGTACTCGTCCCAGACTTCTCCATCGAGTTCCCGTCCACCTGCCTTGGGATATCGCCCTCCCCATTGCTTGAAGAAGAAGGAGACTCCCGCGGCGGAGCAGCGATCCCGCAGGTCGCGGAACCAATCGGCGCTGGTGGGCCTGCGCTTGTGACCTGATTCGCCACCAGCAATCAGCCAGTCAAGTCCATCGAGACAAAGACTCGGAAGCGGCCCGAGTAGCGGTTCTGCCGACACGAACCTGACTGCCGCTGGAACTCGGCGCAAGGCATCGGCACGCTCCACCCAACGGTCGTTCTCTATCGATACGCCCATCCATACGTTGTCGGGCCATGGGAGCTGCGCAGCCAACGCCTCAAGACGCCGGTGCCGCTTCGTGAGCACCTGGAACTGGTGCTGGGGAGCCGCTGCCATCACGTCGAAGACTTGGCGGACATAGTCGTCCGGAACCCCTTCGTGGAAGAGGTCGCTCATCGAGTTCACGAAGACTCGACGCGGCTTCGTCCACAGCAGCGGCGCTGTCAGTCGCTCAGGCCAAAGTCGCAAATCGAAACCCTGCTCGTAGGGGTGCCCTGGCACGCCCCGGAATCGCTCCGCAAAGGCTTTGGCATAGCAGTGGGCACAGCCCGGGGAAACCTTTGAGCAGCCGGTGACCGGATTCCACGTTGCGTCGGTCCACTCGATTGCACTTCGATCACTCACGGCCACCTCCCTCCCGCATGGTAGGTCATGTCTTAGCAAGCCAGCTTCCGTGTCGCGCGTGACAGCTAGATCGGCACGAGTCGAACGCATCGCGGCTCGGGCATCGGAGACTGCGTGGTCATCTGGGCTTGACCTCATGGGATACCATCCCACTCGGGTGATGGTCGTAATGGAAACGGCGCCCTTCGGGGAGTCTACCCGGGTCCGATTCCCGGGCACCAGAGTGCACGATTTGAACCGTGTCCTCTGGTGCCGGGGCATCAATCGCTTTCGTCCGTCGCAGGGGTCATCGTGCCGAGCACACTCGCCGACATGTATCGATTCCACGTCGCCAACTTGCGATCTGTGGAACGGGCTCTCCGCCACGTCGAGAGACTGGCGAGAGCGGAGCTATCGACCGGAGTTGGAGGCGATCTAGGGGGACAGAATCCCACCCTTCAGGCCCTTGTTCGCTTGGACGCTCTCTTGGTTGCAGCGTGGGCGGAGTGCCGGCTCATGAAGGTCCTGCATGAACCAGCCAGCTTCAACGACGCTGACCGTGGGCAGGTGATGTCAAAGCGAGAGCACCTCAGCAAGTGGACGACAGCCGTGGAAGTGTCCTACCGCAGGCACTATGACGTTCCGCGCGCGGCGTTAGGCCCTGGGTCACTGCCGCATAGCGCATACCAGCGCCTGCTGACGCTGCGGGAGTTGCTAGAACTGGATCTGAGGCCTGTGATCGAGGTCCGGAACAAGCTCGCACACGGGCAGTGGGAATATGCCTTCACCAACAATGGGGACGACGTCTCGGAGCCACTCACCCGTGCCCTGCGGACGGAGAACCTGCTCTCCCTCCACTTCAAAATGACGATCGTTACTCATCTCGCCGAAATCGTTCATAACCTTGCAGTGTCACAGCCGACGTTTGAACGAGACTTTGACAGGGAATTCGGGCTCGTCGTATCAGCTCAGCGCAACCTCCAGGCGAGATCCTATCCGGCGTATGCCCTCATGATGCAGGAGAAGTACCAGAGGGGCCGAGTCCGCCGCGGGACGAACGGCGCTTGATAGCCCAGATAGGGCTTCCAGTCTGCCAAGACCTTCCCGGATACTCGTGGTGGTGCAGCGGCGCCCGGGAATCACGATACGGCGCTACTGGCCCAGCAGTAGACGTGCCCCTTTGTAGAACAGGTTCACTAGCTCTTGCGCCTGCTGACCGGTGAAAGCTGCCTGAACTGCCATCGTCAGCAGGAGGCTCAGCGACACCATCGCATAGTCTTTGATGCCGAGTCGTTTGCTCGCATCGACCAGCTCATCAACCTTCTTCTCGACTCGGGCGAGCGTTTCGTGATCGTCGACATTCGCTCGGAGGAACGCCCGCACTTGTTGCGCCTGAACCTCTATGAGTTGGCGTTCGTCCTTTGTCAGAGAACGATTGGAGAGGTTAGCCTCGGCCATCAGCCGAGTCGTCTCACTGCCGAGGGTGTCCCAAAGGGACACCGTGTCAACCTCTCGCCTCAGAGCACTGAGCCACATCTCAACGTGCCCGAGCTGCGCGGTCCACCCATAGCACGTTCCTGCTGCCCGCGCTTGCTCAGGGCCAGGGGAGAAGTAGCTCTTCCTATCATCTTCCAGACCGGCCAGGTAACTGTCCCGGTTTGGAATGATGTCGAACGCGAAGAAGTAATCTCGCGGGGACCGGTGGTCGAGCCTGTCGACCGTGTAGCCACCCGGCACTGTTGTCACATGCCATTCGAATTGCCCCGGATCAAAGCCGTACCGCCGAACGAGCTGGAAGACGTCGTTCTTCTGTGACTCCAGCAGCGGAACGTTTGCCCGGTTCGCCATCCCGCTCCTCCCTGTGTCCCCAATGGAGACCCAGCATAGCTCACCCCGCCTCGCGCTCCCTGTCGACGCCGGCCAATTCGTGGCCCGGAGGCAACCGAACGGGCCCGTTACGACACCCGTAGAGAAGGCGACAACGTTTCCGCCTTGACGCCCGCGGTCTGCCCACATACATAGCTCTGGATTGTGGATAGGGAGCGCGGATCGGTGGATAAGTAGAACACGTGTGCTAGACGGTCAATATTCGCATGGGCTACGATTCACTGGACCCGAGATCCTGCCAACGAAAGGAGGTGAGGTCCGTGAGCAAGCTGAACCCAGGCGATAAGGCACCGGTAAGCGGCATCTATCGTCCTGCGAACCGGCCGGGAACCCCGGTCGCGATCTCTCAGGGCGAGACGCTTCCGCCGACGCCCAAGCCGAACACCGGCTGGACGCTGAAGACTCCTGCAAGCCC
>DATCGT010000282.1:0-2400 GCA_036508775.1 Tepidiformaceae bacterium
CGCGTCACGTACCTCCATTACCCGCCTGACCCGTGCTTACAACCTCGCGCTGCCTCCCAGCGGCCGGACGCTCTCCGGCGGCGTCGACCCCGTCGCGCTCTATCCGCCAAAGCGCCTGTTCGGTGCGGCACGCAAGTGTGAAGAAGGCGGATCGCTGACGGTCCTCGCAACCTGCCTCGTCGACACCGGCAGCCGGATGGACGAGGTCGTGTTCGAAGAATTCAAGGGCACCGGCAACCTGGAACTCAGGCTCGATCGCCGCCTCGCCGAACGTCGCTTCTATCCAGCAATCGACATCCAGGCCAGTTCGACCCGCCGCGAGGACTGCTTCTCGACGAGAAGACCCTCAAGGGAGTCTGGCTGGTACGCCGCATGACAGCTATGATCTCTCAGAACTCGCCCAACCAGCTTTAGGCGACCGAGCGCCTCCTCGAACGAATTGCGAAGACCACTTCGAACGAGGAGTTCCTCGCGAGCCTCAAGACAGACCTCTAGGGACGAGGGGTTTCGCGCCCGGACTGCGAGTCCGCCGGGCATTGTGACGGGAGGGACGAGCCAGGTCAGGTTAGGCTCAGCTCAGCCTGCGGCATCGGTTCAAGAGAGTCCCAGCCGCGACTTGACCACTCCGCTTATGGGGACCGAAGGAACAAGGGCTCGCTCTCACGCACACGCGCGGCGTCATGGACGAATGACCGTTCACTTCGTTGTCATGGCGCTTGCGCTGCTCGCGGTCAGCTTCGCTGCCCGCTACCCCGCCCGAACCAGTGCTGCTCCCGCTTTCATTGCTCCCGCCTATTCCTTCTCTGGTCTTGCGGGCAACGGCCGGACGGATGCCGACACATACCTTCGCGCCGGGTCGAGCATCCAGACGAGCGACTCGATCACAAGCTACGTTCCGCATGACACCACTGCGGTCCGGGCGGCCGGCGGTGTATCCCCGACCGCTTCCTTCTCCTCAGGTGTTGCCGCGGCTTCGGCGACCTCGGGCGAACAGAACGCCGGCGTGCAGCCTCTTGCCGATGTCATCGACCCAAAGAAGCCGTATGTCCTCTATGAAACGCAGCCCGGAGACACGGTGAGCGGCGTGGCCCAGAAGTTCGGCATCACCCTGAATTCGCTCCTGATCAATAACCAGCACATCGAAGACGTGAACCTGATCCAGAAGGGCCAGCTCCTTCTGGTACCGCGCAAAGACGGCATCCTGGTGAAGGCCGCGTACAACGACACCGTGGATTCGCTGGTCAAGCAGTACGACAACGTCACGGCGAACGATGTAATCGACTACAAGCCGAATGCGATTTCCGACCCGGCGTCACTCTCGGTTGGAGACTACGTGCTGCTGCCGGGCGCGACGCTGAAGCCGCCTCCCCCGCCGCCTCCACCCCCGCCGCCCGTCGTCGCGTCTGTTCCCTCGGGTCCGATCGTTGGGACGGGGTCTCCGATTCCGAGCAGCGGGGGGCGGTTCGGCTTCCCGTTGGGTGCTTTCCACGGCGTCAGCGATCCGTTCGGCGTCCCACGCGGCGGCGGCACATATCACACCGGCATCGACCTCGACCTCTGGGGCTCTGCCCTCCACCACTCGAACGTGTTCTCAGCCTGCGACGGTGTTGTGGCCGACACTGAATATCTGACCTATAGCTATGGGTATCACGTCATCGTCGATTGTGGCGATGGCTGGACAACGCTGTATGCCCATCTCTCCCAGATCCTGGTGACCCCGGGCCAGCGGGTCAGCAAGGGTACGACCGTTGGTGTCTCCGGTGTGACCGGCAACACGACCGGCGAGCACCTACACTTTGAAATCCGCTACAACGGCGCCTATGTGAACCCTGCCGACTATCTCGATTTCAGCCAGCTCCCTCTCAAGTAGACTTCCGGGCTCCACGGCAACGCTTGACGTTCATCCCTCCTAGCACGGCCCCCACGCGGTCGCCGAGGGTAAAGGTTGGCACTACCATGGGGCACTGAGAAGTGCTGCCATGAAAGTCGGGACGGTCCGTGAACGTAAGGACGGCGAGAATCGTGTCGGTCTGACTCCAGAGGGCGCGCATGCGCTCCGCGCCGGCAGGCACGAAGTGCTTGGCGAGCGCGGAGCCGGGGAAGGCTCCGGCCACAGCGATGCGGCGTATCTCGCTTCCGGCGCCACTCTTGCGGAAACGGCGGCGGACATTTGGCAGGCAGTAGACCTCGTAGTGAAGGTGAAAGAGCCTGTCCCGTCCGAGTTCGGCTTCTTGCGGGCCGGCTGTGCCCTCTTTACCTACCTGCACCTGGCCGCCGATCGCCCACTCACGGAGCGCCTGATCGAGTCAGGCTGCACGTCGCTGGCCTATGAACTGGTGTGCCGGCCCGATGGCTCGCTCCCCTTGCTGGCGCCAATGTCCCAGGTTGCGGGCAGGATGG
>DATCGT010000283.1:0-5746 GCA_036508775.1 Tepidiformaceae bacterium
AAGAGCGCCGATGAGGCGATGAAGTTCTACCGGGATGCGCTGGGGCTGAAGGTGACCGCGGACCGCGTCATCGAGGACCAGGGCGTACGGGGTGTGCTGCTAGCGATTGGCGACTCGGAGATCGAGCTGCTGGAACCGGTGCGCGACGGCACGGGCATCGCGCGCTTCCTGGAGACACGCGGCGAAGGGATGCATCACCTCTGCTTCGAGTCGGACGACTGCGCGAAGGACCTCGACGCGGCGGCGGGACGCGGACTCGAACTTATCGACACGGCGCCACGACCGGGGCTGGCGGGGATGATTGGATTCCTGCACCCGTCGGCGAATCACGGGATTCTCGTGGAGTACGCGACGCCGGTCGGGGAGGGGCACCTGTCATGAGCGTGGGCGCAAAGAACATCGACCATATCGTCATCTCTTCGAACGATAGCGCCGCGACGGCACAGCACTTTTCGGACGTCTTCGGGTTCGAGATCAAGCGGACTATGTCGCGGCCGGGGAGCCGGGCGCACATGGAGTTCATGAAGATTCGCGAAGTCATCCTCGAGTTCGCCGGGCCGGGCGACGTGCAGCCGTACGACGAGGTGAAGGCGCGCATGGGCGGCTTCGTGGTCTGCGTCGACGACATCGAGAAGGCGATCGAGTCCGTACGTGCGGCGGGGTTCCCGTGCGGGGATCCTCACCCGGCGGTCCAGCCCGGAGCGAAGATCGCGAGTGTGAAGGCCGGGACAGGCGGTGTCCCGTTCGCGTTCATCCAGTACAACGCCATCCCAATTGAGGAGCCCGGGGCTTGAAAGCAACGGACATAACCGGCGAGAATCGTCCGCAATGACTGATTCGAACTCGCGGAAGATTCGCGTACTTATCGCAAAGCCCGGCCTCGACGGGCACGACCGGGGCGCCAAGGTCGTCGCACGCGCGCTGCGCGACGGCGGCTGCGAAGTCATCTACACGGGGATTCGGCAGACGCCGGAGATGATCGCGGAGGCGGCGCTCCAGGAAGACGTCGACGTCGTCGGGCTGAGCATCCTCTCGGGGGCGCACCTGGAACTGTTCCCGCGGGTGATCGAGCAGCTCAAGAAGCGGGGCGTCGACGACGTG
Source organism: Tepidiformaceae bacterium (assembly GCA_036508775.1). Taxonomy (GTDB): domain Bacteria; phylum Chloroflexota; class Dehalococcoidia; order Tepidiformales; family Tepidiformaceae; genus JBGPOS01. The sequence continues at coordinate 1,102 of DATCGT010000283.1, forward strand.
CTGCTGTTCTGCGGCGGGATCATCCCGGACGAGGACACGAAGACGCTCGAGGCGCTCGGGTTCGCGGCCATCTTCCGACCGGGGACCAACACCCAGGACATCGTGAAGTTCGTCTACGATCACGTCCCCGTCCACAACTAGTGGGGCTGTCAGCTCTTAGCTATCAGCTATCAGTGGGGCAGTAGGCCTGTGGACGATATCGTCGAGCGATTCCTGAGGGGCGACCGGCGCGCGCTCGCGCGGATCATCAGCCGTGTGGAGAGCCAGGGCGCCGAAGGGCGCGGCTACCTGCGCGAGATCTTCCCGCACTCCGGGAAGACGCACACGATCGGCATCACGGGCGGGGCGGGATCGGGGAAGAGCACGCTGGTGGGCGCGCTGGCGACCGAGTACCGCAAGCGAGGCAAGACCGTGGGGATCATCGCGGTCGACCCGTCGAGCCCGTTTACGCTCGGGGCAATCCTCGGGGACCGGATCCGGATGCAGTCGCTGACGCTGGACGATGGCGTGTACATCCGCAGCATGGCGAGCCGGGGCGCGCTCGGGGGGCTCGCGCCGTCGATCAACGACGTGGTCGCGGTGATGGACGCGTTCGGGTTCGACTATGTGCTGATCGAGACGGTCGGGGCGGGGCAGGACGAGGTCGAGATCGCGGGAACGGCGCTAACGACGATCCTCGTGAACAACCCGGGGACCGGGGACGACATCCAGGCCATGAAGGCGGGCATCATCGAAATCGCGGACATACTGGTCGTGAACAAGGCAGATCATCCCGGGGCGGACGCTCTCGTGGGGCAGCTGCAGGCGCTGCTCGCGCTGTCACCGCCGGGGATGCGGAGGCCGCCGATCCTGAAGACGATCGCGCTCAAGGGCGAGGGGCTCGAAGCGGTCGCGGACGCCGTGGCGGATCACTGGGCGTACCTGGCGGAATCGGGCGAGCTGGAACGGCAGCGGGCAATCGACGCGCGGCACCAGGTGCTCTCTGTGGCGCGGGCGATATTGCTCGCGCGGATCCAGCAGGCGATGCCGGGCGACGCGCTCGACGCGCTCGTGTTGCGGGTCGCGGACCGCCAGATCGATCCTCATTCGGCGGCGGAAGAACTCGCCAACGCGGTCAGCCGTTGAGCGTCGGGCTGATACGATCGTGATGATGAGCAGCCAGCGGTTCCGGGTGTGGTTTCGTAAGGGCGACCGGGTGCGATACATCTCGCACCTGGACGTGCTGCGCTTCTGGGAGCGCGCCATCCGGCGGGCGGACCTGCCACTCGCGTATTCGCAAGGCTTCACGCCGCACCCGAAGATCGGGTTCGCTTCGCCGCTGCCGCTCGGGTTCATCGGGGAGTCCGAGGTGATGGACGTGACGCTCGACGAGCGGATGTCGCCGGAGGAGTTCGCGGAGCGGATCCGGGTCGAGACCTCGGACGACCTCGGGGTCATCCGGGTGAAGGAAGTATCGGCGACAGGGCCGGCACCGCAGGCAGTGCTGCTCATGGCCGACTACGCGGTGGACCTGCCGGGAGTGGACCCGGCCGAGGCCGCTTCCGTGGTCGCGGGTTTCCTCGCGAACGACGAGTTCGCGTGGGTCGACGCGCGGAAGGAGCGGAACCGGACGTATGACCTGCGGGCAGCGGTCGCGACGCTCACGGCGGAGCCGTGGGAAGGCGGCACGCGGCTGCGGATGCGGCTACAGGCGGACGCCGAGATGACCGCGCGGCCCGAGCAGGTCGTGGCGGCGCTCTTCCCGGATGCGGAAGTGGGCGACTACCGGCGGACGGGGCTGCTGCTGGACGAGCCTTCGGCGGCGCGCGATGCGTGGCGTCGGCGGGGACGGTTCGAGGAATGATCCTCTACGTCGTGCGGCACGGAGAGACGGAGTACAACCGAACGAACCTCGGGCTGGGGCGGCGGGATATCCCGCTCACGCCGCTCGGGGAGGCGCAGACGGCAGCGGTCGGGCGACGGTTTGCGGGCGTGGAGCTTCAGCGGATCTACACCAGTCCCCTGGGCCGGGCTGCGGCCGTAGCGCGGTCGATTGCGGCGGGAAGCGATGTCCCGATCGTCGTCACGGATGACCTGCTCGAGATGAATGTCGGCGACGCCGAAGGGATGACGGGCGAGGAGATGCGGGCGCAGTTCCCGGACTTCCTGCGGAGCTGGGTCGGGCCGAGCCCTGAGGCGCTGCCGATGCCGGGGGGTGAGTCGCTGGCGGACGTGCGGGGGCGGGTCGACCAGTTCCTGGCGACGCTGCGGGGTAGCCACGATGAGGTCGTGGCGGCGGTTTCGCACAATTTCGTTGTTAAAGTGATGCTCTGCCGGCTGCTGGACCTACCGCTGGCGTCGTTCCGGGACTTCGCCATCGACCTGGGGTCGATCTCCACATTTATGATCCGTAGTGAACGTGTGAATGTGTTGTCTGTTAACGACACATGCCACCTTATTTCGCTTGAACCTTGATCCCGGGAAGCGTAGGTTGGACCGAATGGCGATCCGGAATCTCTTCAGCAGTCGGAGCCGTCTACTCTTCTTCGGCTGTCTCGTTGTCGCCAGCTACTTCACGTACTCGGCTGTAGGTGGTGCAATCCGGACGCACCAACTCGCGCAAGAACAGTCGCAGGATGCCGCGGACGCGGTGAAGCTGAAGCAGGAACTGGCCTACATCCAGGCGGTGAAGAACTACGTCTCGTCGGACGACTACGTCGAACAGCAAGCGCGCCGCCAGCTCGGATACATCAAGCCCGGCGAAGTCCCGTACGTCGTCATCAGCCCGCCCATCAAGGCGAGCGCTATCACCAGCGGACAGTGGTGGGAGCGGCTCTTCCCGCGGTAACGGCGCCGTTGGCGCCGAGCTGTTAGCTGTTAGCTGTCAGCCGTTAGCTATTGGCAGTCAGCTTTCAGCCCTCAGATGTCAGCCACAGCCATGATCGACGAGGCTGTGCGGCGTGTTGCCGCATTCGCTGAGGAGGAACGCCTTTTTCGCGGGGCGAAACGCGTGCTCGTCGCGGTCTCGGGCGGGCCAGACTCGATTGCCTGCCTGCTGATCCTGCTCGGCCTGCGGGAGCGCTTCGGGTTCGACGTCACGGTCTGCCACTTCGACCACAAGCTGCGTCCCGATTCGGCGGCCGACCTGGAGTTCGTGCGGGAGCTGTGCGCGAAGCTCGATGTGTCCTGCAAGACGGGCGAAGGCGACGTCCGGGCGGTTGCGACCGAGACGAAGGCCGGGATCGAGGAGACCGCCCGGCAGATGCGCTACCAGTTCCTCGCGTTCATGGCGGAGAACGCGGGGGCGGACCGGATCGTGACCGGGCACACGCTCGACGACCAGGCAGAGACGGTGCTGATGCGAATTACCCGCGGGAGCGGGGTGCGGGGCATCCGGGGGATGCTGCCAGCGGGTGAGGTGCCGGGTGCGAGCGCCCAGCGGCTCATCCGTCCGCTGCTCGTGGTCCGGCGTGAAGAGACGGCGGCAATCTGCGCGGAGGCGGGGATCGTGCCGCTTTCGGATCCGAGCAACGACGACCGGAGCTTCCGTCGCAACCTGATCCGGCACGAGACGCTGCCGGCGTTGCGGCTCGTGAACCCGCTCATCGAGGATGCGCTGCTGCGGCTGGCGGCGAGCGCGCGGGAGGCGTTCGCGCGGACAGAGAAGGAGTCGTTCACGGCTCAGCCGGTGGCCCCGTTGCCGATTGGCGTGATCTTCCGGACGGAAGTGCTGGCCGGGCTGGAGACGGAGGCGCTGTCGCTGGTGATTGAGCGCGAGGCGGGGTTCTTCTCGCTGCGCCCGGAGGTTAACCGCACGCGGCTGACGAACCTGAGGGCGGCGCTGGCGCGCGGGGCGGGCGAGGTCGCGTTTGGCGACGTGCTGGTCGAGCTTTCGTGTGGGAGCACGCGGATCGGGCCGCGCCTCGAAACGGTGGTGCCGTTCGAGAGCAAGGTGCTGAACGTGCCGGGTGCGACCGCCGCTGGCGGGTGGCGGGTCGAGGTGGCGACGTCGCCAATCCCTGCCGCACCGGGTGCGGCGCTGGTGGTGGTCGACACCAGCCGCCAGAAGGGTGCGCTGCGGGTGCGGATGCTGCAGCCGGGGGACCGGATGCACTATCGCGGGATGGTGCGGAAGGTTTCGGACGTGCTGATCAATGCGAAAGTGCCCGCCTGGGAGCGGCGGGAGCTGATTGCGATCGCGGACAGCGGGGGCGTGCTGGCGATTGTTGGCGCGTCGGTGGATCTGAGGGGGAAGGTGGCGGAGGAGGATGCGTTGTGGGTGCGGGCGACGAGGATCTAGACCCTTACCGCGGGCGTGCCCCAAGCGTAAAGCGCTTGCCTTCCAAGCCCAAAGCTCTAAACGCTGTCCGCCAGATTCGCCGCCCCGAACCTTAATGTGTCCAGTTATCCGTTCTAACAGCCTGTCCAAGAAGCCCTCAACTCTCGCTCTGGAGTTGGCCAGTCCCGGACAAGCCAGTTGGTCAGGCACTGCGTAGGGGAAGCCAGAGATGTCTATACTGTTGGTATATCTTAACTGGTGATTGAAATGACAAAGAGCATGTTTCTCGTGCTTTACATTGTTGTGTGTCAATCGCCGCGAGCTTTGAGCCAGTGATCGCCACGAGCATTGAGCCACCCCGTTGCCGTGGTGACGTTAGACCATAGG
>DATCGT010000284.1:0-6365 GCA_036508775.1 Tepidiformaceae bacterium
GCTGTCAGCGCCGATCGGGCCATCGCCCACCTCCGTCATCTACGAACAGTCTGTGCTCGTCAAGCTGTTGCGTTCACCGATTGAGACCGCCGACAATCGTGTTGATACCGGCAGGCACCTGAGTGATGTATGGCTCCAACCAATCGAAGGAGCCGCACTATGACCACCCGCCTGTTGACCGCACCTATCGACGCCTCCGTCTGGGAGCGCGCCCTCTACGCCTTCCTTGCCGAGAAGGAGAAACGCTCGGGTTCCCGGCGCACCGTCGAGAGCTACTCCCGGATGCTGCAGCACTTCTTTGGCCGCATCGGGAAAACTCCAGATCAGGTTTCGAGCCCTGATGTCCTCGCCTGGGCACACGGCATCGGGCTATCAGGGCTCGAAACCTGATCTGTCACGGTCGGCGCTCGGACCGCCTGCCTCTCTTCCTTCTATAAGTTCCTCATCCGCATGGGGACGATGACCGGCAATCCCTGCGACGCGCTCGAACGCCCGAAGGTCCAGCAGAGCGTCGCCCGTGGTTACACCGCTCTCGACGTTCAGAAGCTGCTCGCGGTAATCCCAGACACGGTGGCTGGCCGAAGAGACCGGGCAATTGTCCTCGTTCTTGTCCTCACCGGGAGGCGGAGGTCGGAGGTCATCAACCTCAAGGCGAAAGACATCACGGGCGAGAACGAGCGTGCGTTCTACAGCTACCGCGGCAAGGGCGGGAAGACGGGCCGGCGTGAACTGCCGCGACCAGCCTTCGACGCTATCCTTCGTACCCTTGCAGAAATCGAGAAGGAACTCGGGCAAATGCGGCCAGACGAGTCGCTGTGGCAGGCAGGCGCGGGCGAACGGGGCGTCACTTCGGCAACCTTCTACCGCCGGCTCGGGAAGTACCAGATCGAAGCCGGCATCGGCGGCAGCGGTGTTCACATCCTGAGACATAGCGCCGCGAAGTTACGGCGAGACGCGGGCGAGCCCATCGAGTCGGTGAGTCAGTTCTTGGACCACAGCTCGCTCGCCGTCACGACGGTGTACCTGCGACGGCTGGAGGGCCAAACTGACGAGGGCTGGGGGAAGGTCGCGGACGCAATTGGGGTGTGAGCGGCCTCGAGAACCGACGGCACAACGCCTCGCCCACGCGGTAAAGTCAGCACAAGGGTGAGCCGCAGGCGGGAGGAAGGCTTCGTGGAGCGCACATAGACGTTCGAGTTGGAAAAGGACACGAAGAACACCTACCGCTTTCAGAAAGTGGCGAAAGGTGCTCCCCCACTGATTGGGACTCTCTACATCCAGAAGTGGGCGTTTGAAGCGGCTCCCAAGACGATCACCGTGACTATCTCGGGCTGAGATTCGTCGACCGCTGATGACTGGCACGAACATAGCCATCAGCAGGGTAGTGTGTTTTTGACTCCGTGTGCCCACTGAAAGGGTCTGCATCAAAGAACTCCGTTTTCATCAGTTGCGCTCCCTGTGCGTGATGGGCGCCGGTCTCAGGACCGGGCGTCGAGCCATTCGAGGAGGTCAGCCATCACGGTGTCCTTCTCCGGCTCATTGAGGACTTCGTGGTAGAGGCCGTCGTAGAGCCGCAGGGTCCGGTCCGGCGAACCGATGCGAGCGTAAAGTTCGACGCCGCCCCGGTAGTTCGCGAGCTTATCGGCTGTCCCGTGGAGGACGAGAAGGGGCAGTTTCACTTCGCCGATCCCGTTCTGCACCAGTTCGCGTGACGCACCAAAGGCCGCGGCTCGTCCAGCGGGCGCGATGCCCCTGAAAACCAGCGGGTCGTTCTCGTAGGCGGCGACGACGGCGGGATCGCGGGAGATGGTGTCGGCAGGGAGGGGCCGAGGCGCCGCTGCGGCAGCCGGGCGGGCAGCTGCCGATGCGGGACGCTGGGGCGCAATCCCGGCGCCACAGATGACGAACCCGGCGAGGGCCGGCTTCTTCGCGACGACGTAGGAAGCGACAACCCCACCGCCCATGCTGTGCCCGAAGAGGAAGACCTTCTTCCCCGGGTGGCGCAATCGCACGCGGTCGAGGAATCGGTCGACGTCGTCGTGGTAGTCGGTGTAGGAATTCACCATCACCCGCTCGCCGGTCGAGCGGCCGTGGCCGCGGAGGTCGAGGGCATCGACGGCGTAGCCCCGCGCGGCGAGCTGCCTGCCTGTCCAGTCGTAGCGGCCGGAGTGCTCGGCGTAACCGTGGACGATGGCAAAGACGGCACGGGGGTCGCCATCGGGATACCACCACTGCTCGAAGAGCGTGAGCCCGCCCGTCGTCGGGAAGGTATCGGAACCGGTGACGATGGAGCTAGCCTCGGTACTCATGGGCGTCCCTCGAAACGATGTGGGCAGAGTTTAACCGGCAGCGGGCCGGGGAGGCACGCGGCGCGAAGCTGGTTAGAATGCGGCCCATGAGCATCGATTGGATCGACCACGTCGTACTGCCGGTGAAATCCCTGGCAGATGCATCCGCGGCCTACGAGCGCCTGGGCCTGACACTCACGCCGACCACCCGCCACACCAGCCAGGGGACGGAGAATCGCGTGTTTCACGTCGGGTCGGGAGCGAATGACTTCTACGTCGAGTTGTCCGGGATCCACGACCCGGAAGCGGCTCGACGCAGCCCTCGGACAGCGCTGTACCTGAAGGCGATCGAGGAAGGCCGAGGGCTCGCCCGGCTGATCCTGGGCACCGCCGACATCGCGAAGACCATCAGCGAAATGGCAAGCAAGGGCGTAAAGGGAGAGGCCGAGTCGGTCTCGCGTGAGGGCGGCGCGAAGATCTGTGATACAGCTGCCCTCGATGTCCCGGGACTGAATGTCACTGCGGGGCTCATCCAGTACGTGGAAGCACGGGAGGCGATGCACACCCGCCGCGCGGCGGCCGGGAGCTTCGCGCACAACTTCCCGCTGAAGCGGCTCGACCACCTGGCCTCGGCGGCACCCGACATCGAGGGGGCGACTCGGGCCTGGACCGATGTGCTCGGGGTGCCGGTCTTCGGCGAGATCAAGGGTACGGGAATCATCATCCGGCAGATGAAGATCGGCGACGCGATCGTCGAGCTGCTGGGGCCCGACGGCCCTGAAAGCCGCATGGCGGGGCGGCCGCCGGGACTGTCCAGCATGTGCGCGTTCGAAGTGCCCGACCTCGACGCGGCCGTGAAGCTCGCCCGCGAGCGCGGATTCACGCCATCCGAGCCGAACAAGGGAATCCTGCCCGGCACCAGGGTTGCCTCGATACCGGCAACGGAACTCTTCGGGATGGGGCTCCAGCTGCTGGAATACGTCTAGCGGCGGAAGTCACGATCCGGTTACCGCGCGTCCACGAACCCGACACCAGAAGACCGCCTTGCAAGTGAGACAATTTGCGAGGTGGTCACTCCAGGCGCGGACTCCGCGCTGACCGGGAGGTGCGTACATGGAACCGGTTTCCAATCTCAATCCGATCGCACCCCCGCCGGCGCACTACCCTCAGCGAGTCGCCAGCGCCAGGAGTGCCACGCAGGCTGCTGCCCCGTCAGACCGGGTCGACCTCAGTGACGAAGCCCTTGCCGCGAGTGGCGGCGAGGCGAAACAGCCGCAGCCACAGACGTACGGTCCGCGGGGGACTTTCACCCATGACTCCGCGGCAAGGCAGGCAGGCCTCGCCGCCGACACGAACCGATCGCGGCACCTTTCCGACATCATGTCGGAAATCGCCGCAGTCCAGCAGCGGACGGCCGAGTTACTCGACCGGCAGCACAACCTGCGCGCCTAGGACCCTGCCTGGTCTGGAAACCGCGACAGGTAGCGCGCCAGTTCCGGGTGACGGCGCATCGCGATGGGATCTTCAGCGTCGAGCACCTCGCCTGAGATCGAGGCCGCTTCGTTCGAGGCGAGATAGACCACAAGGCGGGCTCCGTGACCGTCGCCTGTCGACTCCTCAGGTTCGGCTGGCTTGCTGCCAACTGCATTCACTCGAATCGTGGCCGGGCGGAATTCGACCGCTGCGGCGCGCGTTAGCTCTGCAATATCGGCGGGCACGGGAGACGGGCGACCCGAACCCTCGGCCTGAATCGGCGCGACGCTGTAGAGGTTGGTGATACTGCCGCCGCGCGCCTGGGAGACCATCCAAGCGGCCTCGTAGCGAATGCAGAGGGCCGTAGCCGCAACCACGTCTCCCGTCGCCACGGCGTTGAACGCGATATCCAACCGCCCGAAACGCCGTACGGCCAGTGCAACCATCTCGGCGACGCGGGCATCAGCACCAAAGTCGCACTGGATGCCGTCGACGTAGTTGTGGCCCAGCGCGCCAATCAGGACGCCGATAAGGTCGCTGTCAGGATCGGCGATGACGCAGCGCGCCCCCTCGGACACCGCCAGCTCCGCTACGCGCCGCCCTACCCCGGACGCCCCCCCGGCGACAACCGCGACCCGCCCATCAAGCAGCCCCGTTGCAGATCCCTCCCGAAAAGCTCCGCGCGTAGCGTACCGGTGGGGCTCAGGGCGTCAAGCAGGGCCCGGGAGGGGCCCAAGGCCTGAACGGCTGATACAGTGGGTCTGTGCCGACTACCGGGATTGAACAAACCAACGCAGCTTTCGAACGACAATACGAGACGGCCCCGTCCGTAGTGGTCCACGCACCGGGGACGCTGACCCTGATGGGCGAGTACCCGGACCACTCTGATCTGCCCGTCCTGGGGATCTGCATCCGTGAAGGGCTGAAGATTGCCGCGGCGACCGCCGAAGGTGGCGAGATCGACGCCACTTCAATCCAGTGCTATGGGCCCGCCCACCTCGACCGAATGGGACGGGGAGCGAGCGCACCATGGCACGCCGCGCTGAGCAGCGCTGTTCGGCAGATGGAAGACGTTGCCCCCGGCAGCGGCGCACGCCTGCTCATTGACGGCGACCTGCCCGTTAGCGAGAGCGTGGGCTGGCAGTTGGCCCTGATCGCCGGGACCATCGCGGCACTGAACGAGGCCTGGAGTGGCGGCCTTGATCGCGACGAAACCGTGCGCCGATCGATCCTGGCAGCCGAACATGCGGGCCTGGCCCACGCGGAGACCAACGCCGCGCTGCTCGCCTTCGCGGAGGCAGGAAAGGCGACCCACGTTGAGCCCTCGCCGGCGTCGCGGGCACAGGTTCCCATCCCTGCGGGTCTCCGGCTGGTGGTCGCATTCTCCGGCGAGGACCAGCCAGACGAGGCGTTCACGCACGTCGCGCGAAACGAGCGCGAGGCGGGTGCAAGGCTGGCGGCGGTGATGATCGCAGACCAGGTCGGGGTCGACCTGGAGCCACCGTTCAGCCTGGGCGACGTTGCTGCCATCGACGTGGTCGATATCCTCGCCGATGGACTGCCGGAGAAGATCTCTCCGGTCGAGGTCAGTCACGGCGCCGGTGTGGACCTCGAGCAGTTCGTGCGGCTCAAGAACGGACAGGTCGACCCGATGACCAAGATCTCTGTGCGGAGGGTTGCATTGCACGGACTCAGCGAGGCTGAGCGTGAGCGGCACGCAGAGGCCGCCCTCGAGACAGGAGAGGTGGAGGCTTTCGGCAAGCTGCTGGACGAATCTCACGACAGCCTACGCCAGGACCTCCGCTGCAGTACCGGCGCGCTGGACAAGCTCTGTGCCGCGATGAGAAAAGCTGGAGCATACGGGGCACGGCTCACGGGCACCGGCTTCGGTGGCTTCGCCGTAGCGGCCGTCGCCCCGGAGCGCGTCCAGGCCGTTATCCAGGCTGCCACGGAAACGAGTGGTGGCCCAGCATTCGAAGTCGAGGCCTCGGAAGGCCTGCGACTGCTTTGATGAGGAAACAATGAGCGACCCACTGCCCTGGAACCTTGCCTTCAGCGGCGCTGAAGGAGTCTCCGTTCGATCCGAGTACGACGGGGCTTCGGGGCTCCTCCAGGTCACTCTCTCGAACAACTCGGAAGTGGTCTCCAGTCGTCCGCGAGAAGTGCGGCTGTCAGCGCCGCTCGACCTCGCCGCGGACGACGGCTGGGCATGGCTCCACGGCCGCTCATCCAGCAGCGAAGCGCTGGTGCGCGTCTTCGGAGACATCCCCGAAGAGGAATACAGCGGGGACTACGTTCGTGCCCTGGAAGGCGGACGCACCTACCTCAGCCAGGAGGTGCTGGCCCTCACGCTGCCTTCGCAGCCATCGCCGTCGCTGATCGTCGGATCCATGCGGATGGATCGGATCTCGCTCGATATCGAGATTGTCGTGGACGAAGACGAGGATGGCATCAGCGCACTGGCCCTGGTCTTCGGAGTCGATGGGGTCGAGCTGGCACCAGGTCAATTTCTGGCGTTGCCGCCCGTCCTCGTGATCGACGGGCGAGACCCGCAGGCAATGATGGAGCGCTACGCCGACGAAGTCGCAGCCCAGATGGGCGCTC
>DATCGT010000285.1:0-4330 GCA_036508775.1 Tepidiformaceae bacterium
TATCTACTAACGCGGCCACGGCAAAGGTAGCCGCGGCCCGCGGTGGCCGCCTGGAGGTGCCCACCCAAACCCCGCGCCAGCCTCACAATCCCCGTCCCAACGGCACACCCCTCGCCCGTCGCAACTGCGGTGGGCGAGGGGCCAGGGGCGAGGGCTCACGCCCTGCCCACGGTTCACGCCCACAGTCTTCATGGGCACCAACCCACGAAAAAAGACGTGCCAGCCCACCCCATTCCGCCGCCTGCGGCCTCGGGCCTCTCGCCTCGGGCCCACTCAGCTACAGCCATCCGATGCCCCGCTCATCTACTCGCTCAAGGCGACGAAGCCCATCGCCGCGCGCTGACACGGGCCGCTTGCACCTTTCCCGCATGGAGCGATGCACCGGATGCGCCTATGCTGGCCCTATTCGGCCGGTTCCTGGAGAACGCACTTTATGGGGGAGATCGCGGTACTCAACCCGGCCTCGTTGTCGACCGTCCACGCGGTTGTCATCACAGGTCTCGCGACGTTCTTCTTCGGTTTCGGCGGCGGGGCGATCCTCAGCCTCTACCTGAAGGCCGTATCCTCGCCGCTCGTCGCCGAGCTCCGCAGCAGCCTGAGCTTCAAGTCGTCCATCTTCGGCGATGGGATCATTCTCCCGCTCGTTAACATGGTCGTCGTCGCTTTCCTCTTTGATAAGCACGCACTCATCGGTCAGCCCGAGCGCGATGTGGCGCTGGTGTTCGGCCTGCTCGTCACGATGTACTTCCACATCACCCAGGCCATGCGCGGCCTCGTGAACTGGTCCATGCCGACCCCCTGGCACTGGAACATCCTGGGTGCCTGGCACGCCATCTACATGTTCTCGGTAGCGACGCTCCTGTCGCTCTTCTACGTCGTGCTGGTCGTCTCCGAACGGACCCATCGCGGCTTCGACCCACGTGCCGCCTTCGTCACCATCGGCATCGTGATGTTCTTCGCCCTCCTCCGGCTCGACTACGTCGCAGTGAGCTGGCAGTCCCTCGTCCCCGACAATCTCTCAAGGCTCCTCGGAAGGCTTACCGCGCGCGTCGCGCGCTGACCGCGCCGAAACCTCTGTCTTGTCATCGCCACGGCCCCGGCGCAGCATATGGCGCGCCGCTGAGCAGGCAGGGAGGCAGCTATGGAGACAGGCACTTTTCGGGGTTTCGAAGTCGCGGTCCACGACCCGGGCATCTGCGCGATCACCTTCAACCAGCCGGACCGCCTCAACGGGCTGAACCAGGAGATCAAGCGCGACCTCATCGAGGTCCTCACTCAGTGCCAGATGGATGACTCGGTCCGCGTCGTCCTCTTCACCGGCCAGGGTCGCGCTTTCTGCGCCGGCGACGACATCTCGGGCCGCCAGCCGGCCTACGAAGGACGGCCGCTCGTGCCGCCGATCGACCGCGGCCATCGCACTCCCATCGGCACCTACGAGGGACTCCGCGTCCTCTCCCAGACCGTCAACATCGCCATCCGCGGTCTCGACAAGCTCAGCATCGCCGCCATCAACGGCATCGCCATCCAGACAGGGCTCTCGCTCGCCCTCGCCTGCGACTTCCGCATCGCCTCCCGCGAGGCCCGGCTGGGCAGCGCCACCCTCCGCTTCGCCCTCCTCCCCGACGAGGGCGGCCAGTACCTGCTCGTCCAGCTCATGGGTGTCGCGAAAACGATGGACTTCCTCGTCCGCAAGCGCATCGTTTCCGCCGATGAGGCGCTGGACCTCGGTCTCGTCCACGAAGTCGTCGACCCGGGCGAACTCCAGTCCCGCGCGATGGCCTTCGCCACCGAGCTGGCCAATGGCCCGCAGGTCGCGCTACGTCTCCTGAAGCGGTCCGTCTACAACGCCGCTGAGCTCACCTGGACCCAGGCCTGCGACGATATCGCCGCGAAGACCGCCATCAGCGACCACCACCCCGACGCCCGCGAGGGCATGGCCGCCTTCCGAGAGAAGCGCGAGCCGCGCTTCAACGAGTGGTTGGAGAAAAAATGACCCACCCGGCCAACAGCCAACAGCCTACGCCTCGGCGAGCACGCCTTCCGGCTCCACGCCCACAAACCGCAGGTCAGCCTCGACCATCAGCCGTACGAGCCGCCGGAACCGCGTCGTCGCCTCCCACCCGATGAGCCGCTTCGCCTTCCCGGCGTTGCCCTGCAGCCGCTCGACATCGGCCGGCCGTTCCAGCCGCTCGTCGTGGTCGACGTACTCCCGCCAGTCCAGCCCGACAGCGTCGAACGCCTCCGCCGCGAACTCCTCCACGGAGTGCGTCTCGCCCGTCGCGATGACGAAGTCCTCTGGCACGTCATGCTGCAAGATCCGCCACATCGCCTCGACGTACTCCGGGGCGTATCCCCAGTCCCGCCGCGCCGAAACGTTCCCCAGCCGGAGCCGCTCTTCCTTCCCCGCCACGATTCGCGCCACCGCCAGCGTGATCTTCCGCGTCACGAAGTTCTCTCCCCTGCGCGGCGACTCGTGGTTGAAGAGGATGCCGTTCGCACAGAACATGCCGTGCGCCTCCCGGTAGTTCGTCGCGACCTGGTGGCTGAACACCTTCGCGATGGCATACGGGCTGCGCGGCCGGAACGCGCAGTTCTCGTCCTGCTCAATCCCCCCGACGGCACCGAACATCTCGCTGCTGCCGGCCTGGTAGAAGCGTACGGACCGCCCGAGCGAGCGCAGCGCCTCCAGCAGGCGGAAGGTGGCCAGGCCGGTCGCTTGGAACGTGTATTCGGGCATCCTGAAGCTCTCGGCCACGTCGCTCTGCGCCCCGAGGTGGTAGACCTCGTCCGGCAACACCTGCTCCACGAGGCGCCGCAGCGAGGCAGCGTCCAGCAGGTCGCCGGCATGCAACGTCAGAGCTCCGGGGATCCCCGCCCCACCCGTCAGCAGGTGATCGATCCGCGACGTGGAAGAACTGCTCGACCGGCGGACAAGCCCGTGGACTTCGTACCCCTTCTCGACGAGCAGCTCGGCTAGGTAAGAGCCGTCCTGCCCCGTGATACCCGTGATCAACGCGCGCTTCAAACATTCGCTCCAGAGGTCGGATTTGAGTGGTCGCAGCGTCGCACACGCCCGGAAGTTGGCGCAATCAAAATCCGCGAGAAGGTGGTTTTACTTCCCCACCCCGGTGAGTTCACGCTCCCTTATACGGGGCTATTACGTCTTGTTGGCAATGCGGCGAGCCCATACGGTCGAAACACCCGTACTCCACTATGAGCACGGAGCGAGGTGGTGGTTGCTGCAGACAGAACCCGGTGCGACTGGGCCATCTGGCCCACGAACGCGTCCGGCCGACGACTCCAAGGAGACCTCCGGCCACCGAATGTTCGAGTGGGGACTCTTCGGCTGGTTCGCATTGTTGAGTTGGGCTGGCGTGGTCCTGATCGTTATCGCGATGATGATGGGGAACGGCAGCTAAAGCCTTCCCGCAACGACAGCTACGATCGCCCCATGCGCCCCGCCCGGCTATCATCTACGCGGGCCGCACCTGAGCGCGGGCGTAGCATAATGGTAGTGCGCTTGCCTTCCAAGCCCGAAGCTCTAAGCGCTGTCCGCCAGACTCGCCGCATCGAAGCTAAATATGTCCAGTTATCCGTTCTAACAACCCCGCCAAGAAGCTCCGCTTTTCGCTAATCCCCGTCTCTCGACCTTGGGTCGTCCATCCAGGGACGAACTCGCATTATTGCGCTTGTGGAGCCCCCCGCGGCCACCGAGTCCCACCAACGCCCGACCTCACCCTCCGAGCACAGTCGTACGACGGCGGTGCCGCTACAGGCCAGGGCGGCCAGCCGCTGCGGCAGCGTCCGACGGTGAATGCGTTGTGACTTCACCGCCCACAGCACGAGGGAGTCGCGGCCCACGAGGGCCGACCACTGCTCGCGATTGCCGTTCCACAGCTCTTCCTTGGTGAGGATCCTGCGCAGGGACCGCCGGACCATGCGCGGGACGACCACCCACAGCGGCAGGTCGAGCCAGACGATGGTGTCGGCCTGCTCCCACAGCCAGTCCGCCCGGTCGAAGTAGTTCCCGTCGCTGACCCAACGTCCCGACTCCGCGCGTTCCCCGAGGGCAGTGCGGAACTGCTCCGGCGGCGTGGAGGCCCATCCCGGCCCGTGGGCGATGGCATCGAGCCGTGGGGGTGCAAAACGTCATGCGGCCGTCCACTCGTACTCGTGATGCAGGCCGCCAAGCACCTGGCGGCTGACGACCGTGGCCGTGGCGCCCGGCTTCGGTTGAGGCTCTCGGCCTTCGGGCGAGTCGAGAACGAGCGTGCGGTGCGGGCGCTTGGCGTTGTAGTGCACGGTGTATTCGTGGAGGACGTGCAGCAGA
>DATCGT010000286.1:0-11936 GCA_036508775.1 Tepidiformaceae bacterium
TTGATATCGCCGCCTACGCCTGGCAGCAGCGTGCCCGCGAGCCTGCTCGTCAGCCCCGGTCAGCCCTCATTCGGCCCATTTTGGCCGTCACCGCCCGTCAGAATGGCGACTTTGGCACCCATCTGCACTCTCGCACCGAGCTGCCAGCCAAAAAGACCACGATTCAGACTTCACCAACCTGAGTCAGCCGCACCATCGGTGGATTCGGGCTAAAGCTGCGAGGAAGTCGCCGTCGCGCACGCCACAGCAGTTTGCGGAGTAACTGCTGGCGGTTCGGCTCCACATTGGCATTGCCCATCATGGCGGCGTCCGTGAGCCGCGTGACGGTACGAAGGTCCCGGCTTTTGGAACAGATCGCGCAGCACGCAGGGAAGGGGCCTTAGCGTGTCTCCTGGACGATTCGCCAAGCCCCATCGAGGCGCGCCGTCCACTCGCTGCCTTCGGCGGCGAGATCGATTCCGAGAGCGCTGGCGAGCTGGGCAAGGGCGCGACGAAGGGCGATGAACGCGACCGCCAGTAACATCCGGATGTCGTCGAAATCACTGACTGGCTCGGGGGTTGCCCCCAAAGGAAGCGCGCCGTCGGCATTCGTCACTCCGGAACGGGAGAGCGCCGGGTAGTCCTTGTGCTTCAGCTGCCGCAGCCATTCATAACCGACGGAGAACTCCAGCATCATTCGTTCGGGATCGTCACCGGCGCCCGCGAGGAGCTTCACCGCTTCCATGGCGAGGTCGCCCGGCTCAGGGCGCTCGATCGGCTCGGTTTTTGTGAACTGTCCCGCGAACTCGGCATCGCCTGCCGCGCAGGTCGCGAGCATCGCGTGCTCCCAGAGGTCAGCGCCCACGGCCCAGGCGGCAACGGGGTGCCCGGACTCGAGGAGAATCCAGAGGGCGCGCAGGTCTTCGAGGGCACGCTTGATGGCCTCACCCGCGACGATCAGGTGGGGCTGGTCGGGAGCACTCGAGGAGAGAGCGACGAGCGCAGCGGGGGCATCGTGCAACACTGCGACAGCGGGTCCGAGGCGACCCAGGAGCGGCCCCTCCCGTTCCCTCAATTCCTGCTCGAGTCGATCGAGTTCATTCCAGAGTTCGGGGCCTGCTACTTCTGCCATGCACCAGTGATACCACGCGCGACCATGACGGAGGAGTGCACCACGGGTCGAGACGAGGCTTATCAGTCACGCGGCGAGCGTTATGACGCCTTCCGTTCCTTGACCCACCGGTCGATGTAGCGTCGAACCGACGTTTCCTGCTTCCGGTCGAGCCTATCGAATCGCACACGAAGTTCGGAGTGATCCTCTTCCTTGATGCAGGCGAGAAGGACGGCCGGCACCGAGACCGGCTCTTCGCTCTCGACGAACCGAAGATCAAGGCGAGACTCGCCGACGTGCTGAGGAACAGCGAGGCGAGCGCCTCCTTCGGAGATATCCATGATGGTGCCACTGACCCTCTCCCCGAGAGTCGCTCCCACAACTTCGCACGCCGTGTCTACGATCGCGCGCTTTGCCTGGCGGTCGTCGACCACGGGCCACCCGTTCCCTGGCGCCTCGAACCATACCCGGTCCTGGTCAAACCTCAAGAACGTCGCCCTGACGGCCGACCGGCCGTCTGGCCCGTTCCGGACGAGCACGATCGCCTGGCCCGGCGAAAGAGACAGGGGCGCTTCGTCGTCGAGCTGAACGGTGATCCCGACCGAATCGTAGCGCGACCCGGTGTGCACACCGAGAATCTGGCGCGGCGGCACTGCCGATGCCTGCAAGATGACAATCTGGTCTGCCATAACAGCCCTGCTCTCCGCATCCCAACAAGAACACGTATGACGGCGGCCCGTCATTCCGACTCGAATCGCCCGGTGGATAACCCGCGCGAGATCAAACTCGAGGGTCATCCACCAGATCTGTCGGCACTTCCCGCACGCCAATTCATCAGCGAATCCCCCTAAGGGAGTGGGGCGGAAGGGAAAAGTGGCCGCCGGGCCTCGGCACTGCGATGATCGGCAGGATGGCTGAGTCACTTGCCGGCAAGCTCCTCGTCGCCAGTCCTGTGCTGGTCGACCCGAACTTCCGTCGATCGGTCGTTCTCATTTGCCTCCACGACGAAGACGGAGCCATGGGACTAATCCTGAACCGGCCGGTCGAGGCAGCGCTTGTCAGCGACCATCTCCCGGAATGGGCACATGCAGTTGCGCCGCCGGGCGTGCTCTTCCGTGGCGGACCGGTCGAACCCTCCTCGGCGCTCGCGCTTGCCCTGGTTCGGCAAGACGAACCGCAGATGCAATGGACACCGGTGGCCCATCACGCCGGGCTTATCGATATCTCCAGGGGTCCCGGGGAGTTTGGGCCCGCAATCGACCGGTTGCGGATCTTCGGCGGCTACGCCGGCTGGGGCGCCGCCCAGCTTGCCAGCGAAATCGAAGAGAAGGCATGGTTCATCATCGACAGCTGGCCATCTGACCTCTTCACCGATCGCCCGGAGGCATTGTGGCGAGACGTGCTGAAGCGCCAGGGAGGCGACCTGGCACTGATGGCCTACTACCCCGATGACCCGTCGCTAAATTAGGAGAGGCGTTCTTCGAGCACCTGAAGGAGGACGGCTGCCCCGTTTCTCTCGCGGTCCGGTCCGGCGAAGAGCAGCGTCAGCATCCCCTGTCGCGCCCGATCCACCAGGCCGTCCACGATCGGGGCGGCGGGCTCAGCGGCCAGTTCCTCGCGGTAACGACGCTGGAACTCGGGCCATCGCGCTGGTTCGTACGCAAACCATTTTCGCAGCGGCGCATTGGGAGCGACTTCCTTCTCCCACGCGTCGAAAACGAGTTCGTTCTTCCCAATACCGCGCGGCCAGATGCGATCCACGAGGACACGAAATCCATCGGCGGCCGTTGGCGGGTCGTATACGCGTTTCGTCTGGACAGGCATCGCAAGGATGGTAGCGGCGGGCTTCGCTTACCGCACGGCCTTCATGGTGAGAACTTCGCAACGACGTCGACGAACACTGCTATGATCGCGCCGATTTTCAGACGATGTCGCGAGACGCAAAGAGGAGACACCGGTGACGACACCATCGACAACCGCCCCACACGCCCTGCTCGAACGCCGAGGACGCGTGGGCCTTATCACCTTGAACAGGCCGGAGCGGCTGAACGCATGGTCCGGGGAGATGGCACGACTCGTCGCCGAGTACATCGAGGAATGCAACCAGGACGACGCCGTGGGCGCGATCGTCATCACAGGAGCGGGACGAGGCTTCTGTTCAGGTGCGGATCTCACAGGCGGAGGCCGGCCTGCCACGGGCGCCACGCCACCGCGTCGCCGCGAAACGGAAGCCCTCCCATTCTTCATGCAGCGTTCCAAGCCGTTGATCGCGGCGATCAATGGGCCCGCAGTCGGGGTCGGACTGACCCTGACCCTCTGTTGTGACATGCGGATCGCTTCCGCGCAGGCCCGGATGTCGATGCGCTTCGTCCGCATTGGCCTGACTCCAGAACTCGGATCGACCTACCTCCTGCCGCAGATCGTCGGGCTCGCCTTTGCGTCCGAACTGATCCTGACCGGACGGATCATCGATGCGACGGAGGCCGGGCGCGTCGGCCTCGTGAACCGCGTCGTCCCTCACGAGCAGCTTCTCGAAACTGCGCTGACCCTCGGAGAGGAGATTGCGTTCAACCCGAGCCAGCACATTCGCTGGGCGAAGCGCCTCATCTACAGCAACGCCGCGAACGACAACCTCAGGTCGGTACTCCAGTCCGAAGACGAGATCTTCACCCAGGCGGGGCGAACGGAAGCGCGCAGCGAAGCAGCCCGTGCATTCATCGAGAAGCGAGACCCGAACTTTCACCCGTAGAAGGCTCTCCGATGCCGGTGATCGCGGCCCGCACTACCGGATGAAAGTATTCGAGGTCTCGCGCGAGGCGGTCATTGACCAGCTAGCCGCCGTTCTTCTCCAGGAACGCCAGCACGGCCTTGTTGAACGCTTCGGGCTGATGGATGTTCGCCGCGTGACCGGCGTCATCGATGACGACCTTCGTCGATTGCGGGATCTTCGCCGCCATATATTCGCTGGCCGCGATGAACGGCTGGTCCTTCGCACCGACCAGCACTAGCGTCGGGACCTGGATGTGCTCCAGCGACTCGATAACGCGTGAATCGAACTGGGCAAGCATGCCACGGGCCGCCTTCGCCAGCCCATCGGCGGAGCGGTGCTGGCTGACGCGGACTTCCGCGCCTCCGCCGAGCCCTTCGAGGCCCTTTGATTCGAAGTTCTGGGCCGAGCGCTCGGCCGTCTGGTTCCATCCATCGCGCGCCTGCGGATTCTTGTAGCCGGGGCCCGTGTCGAAGAGCATCAGGGCCCTGACCATCTGCGGGTACTTCAGGTTGAAGGCAAGCGACATGTAGCCGCCCAGGGATAGACCACCAACAACTGCCCGCGAGATGCCGCAAGCCGCCAGGATCGCGGCCATGTCGTCAACGGTGGCATCCTCGCTGTACTGCTTCTGATCGGCGGGGCTATCACTGCCCCCGTGGCCACGCATATCCCAGGTGATCACCCGGTAGTGGTCCTTGAGCGCCGCGACCTGCCCCTCCCACATCCCGGAGGTTGCGCTGTATCCATGGCTCAGGAGCACGGCAGGCCCGCTCCCCTGGTCTTCGTAGTAAATCTTCACGCCGTCGCGGTCGATCTGTGGCAAGGCAGGCCTCCCCAATCCGGTTCTTTGGCCGCGAGTCTACACCGCGCCCCCGCAGGCGCCACGATTCGCCGGCACTTGAAGTCCGCCTGTGCACGGTATTGACAACCCGCCATCTCTCCACAATAGTGAATGGGCGTTCATTCATATGAATGGCGCTTCACTCAGCGAGGCGGTCATGGCGAAGGTAACCCAGGCTCACATCGACGCGCGGCGCGCAGAAATACTTGAGGCGGCAACCGCGCTTTTCGCCGACAAGGGCGTCGACCGCACGACGATGCAGGAGATTGCGACCCGCGCCGGAATCAGCGCCGGCTCGATCTACCACTACTTCGTTGACAAGGACGAACTCCTCCAGAGTGCACTGGAGGAGCAGCAGCGGCAGACGATAGAGACATTCGCCAGCGCCGAATCCACGCACGACTCGCCTCTCGAGGCCCTTCTTGAGGTCGGCAGCCGGGTCGTCACCGAACTCTGCAGCCGCCAGGAGACGCTCCTTCACCTGGAGACCATGCTGGCCGCCGCCCGCGATACTGACGCCTTCACGGCCGGTCATCGTGCGATGCACGAAGACATAGTTGCCCTCATCCGCCGTCTTGTTGTTGCCGCGCAGGATGCGGGTGAGATTGCACCCGACCTTGATCCGCAAGTCGTAGCGTTGCTCTGCAATGCTACTGTCACGGGCATCCAGGTCTCCTTCCTGGAACTCGGAACTCATACAGACCCGCGGGCACCACTGCAGGCACTGGCTGACCTCCTCAAACGGTCTGGCCCCTCCAGGCCAATCGCAACCTCCTCCCCGTAGCCAACCATAGAAAACACGCAGCCGACCCCCGGAACGAAGACTTAGGCACTGCCACAAAACAACATTGCCATTATTGGAATCTAACACAGATTCGTGAGAAGCAAACGTTATTTCGTGTCAGCTCCTTACCAGCAGGAGTAAGGCACGTGGCTTCCATCCCCACCCCCGAAAGACTCGCTCGTTTCAGCACACGACGGCCATGGGTCGTCGTCGGCGTGTGGTTCGTCCTGCTGATCGCGGGTGGCGCGGCTGCCTCGACGATCGGCGGAGTCCTGACCACGACGCCGAAGGCCTACGTCCAAACGGAATCGATGAAAGCCGACACGCTGATCGAGCAGCGCCTCTCGCACGGCGTTATCCCGGGCAACGAGACGGTGGTGGTCCAGTCGGCAACCCGTACGGTCGCCGACCCGGCATTCCAGGCACTGGTCACCAAAATTGCGACAGACCTGCGCGCGATGCCCGCGAATGTGGCGAGCGTTACGAGCTATTACGACACTAAGGCTCCGGTCCTGGTTTCGCAGGACGGCCATACGACCATCCTGCCGGTGACGCTCGCGGGCAAGCAGGCAGACGCCGCCACGTACGCGCGCCCCATCATGGATTACCTGCACCAGTTCGACGGGAAGGACGGTTTCACGGTCGTAACGGGCGGCGACGGCAGTGCGAGCGTGGCCTTCTTCGACACCGGCAAGACCGACCTCGCCCGCGCTGAGTATCTCGGTATTCCGATCGCAATCGTCGTGCTGGTGCTCGTCTTCGGGGCACTGGGTGCCACCGGCATTCCGCTTCTACAGGGAGGCGTCGCCATCGTGATCGGTGTGGGGATCACGGCGCTCATTGGGCGCCTCTTCGAACTATCCAACTTCGTGACCAACATCATCACGATGATGGGACTGGCACTTGGAATCGATTATTCGCTCCTGATCATCCAGCGCTTCCGCGACGAACGGCGCCATGGTCTGGGCCGCGACGCGGCGATTGTGAAGGCAGGCGCAACCGCCAGCCGATCCGTGCTGTTCTCGGGAATGGCGGTCGTCGTCGCGCTCTGCGGGCTCCTGCTCGTCCCGAGCAGCATCTTCCGCAGTCTCGGCATCGGCGCCGTTGTCGTGGTCCTCGTCGCTATTGCTGCCGCCCTTACGCTGCTTCCCGCTCTCTTGCGACTGATGGGGGACCGCGTGAACGCCTTCACCATCCGGCTCCCGCGGCGCACCGCGCGCAGCACGAGCTCAAGCGCTCCGGGCACCAGCTTCTGGGACAGGACGACCGGCCTGGTGACCCGCCATCCGGTCGTCAGCGTCATCGCCTCCGTCAGCATCCTGGTCGCCGCGGCGGTCCCCTACACGACGATGAAGCTCGGCAATTCCGGTATCAGTACGCTCCCGCACGACAGTGACGCCTACCGAGCCTTCGGCATCCTCAACAACGAGTTCTCCGCCGGCCTGCTGGCACCCGCGGAGGTCGTCATCGCCGCTCCGGACGTCTCCATCCCGGCCGTCCAGGCAGAGATGAGCCAGCTCGTCGCGGACCTCGGAAAGGACCGCGTCTTCGGTGTGCCGACGGTCGTAACCTCGCCCACGAAGGACCTGGCACTTATCAAGGTCCCGCTCAGCGTCGATCCCCAGAGCGACGCCGCGCACGCCGCAATCGATCGCCTTCGTGGCACCTACATCCCGGGCGCCTTCCCCGGACAACAAGGATCGGTGCTGGTGACCGGCGGTACCGCGACCAGCCTCGATATCACAGGCATCTACACCGGCGCGACGCCAGGTGTGTTCGCCTTCGTCCTGGGCCTGAGCTTCCTCATCCTGCTGGTGGTCTTCCGCAGCATCGTGGTGCCATTGAAAGCCGTCGTGATGAACCTGCTTTCGGTCGGAGCTTCGTACGGGATCATGGTGCTGGTCTTCCAGCACGGTGTGGGAAACGGCCTGTTCGGCTTCCAGCACCTGCAGCAAATCGACTCGTGGATCCCTCTCTTCATGTTCGCGATCCTCTTCGGACTGTCGATGGACTACCACGTATTCCTGTTGAGCCGCATCCGCGAGCGCTTCCTGCAAACGCACAACAACGCAGAGTCAGTGGCCTACGGCGTCCGGAACACCGCCAGCATGATCACGGGCGCGGCCCTCATCATGGTCGCGGTCTTCTCAGGGTTCGCCTCGGGGAAGATGGTGATGTTCCAGCAGATGGGGTTCGGGCTGGCGGTCGCCGTCCTCCTGGACGCGACGCTCGTTCGCATGGTCCTCGTCCCGGCTGCGATGGAACTCCTGGGCGACCGCAACTGGTACTTCCCGGCGTGGCTGAACTGGTTGCCAAAGATCGACATCGAAGGGGCACACCTCACCGGGGACCCGACCAACGCCGACGGAACGGCACTCGCGAGCGCGGAAGTCTAGCGCCAGTCAGCGGGCGGACGTCCTCTCGCGCAGGGGGAGCGGCTCCTCCGCGATGACATCCGCGGCGCGCATCGCATCGATCTCAGCCGTCGTCAGGCCTGCCAGGTCGCGAAGTACTTCCTCGTTATGTTCGCCGAAGCACGGGGCCGGGCGCAGAGGAGGCTGGGGCCGCGAGCGCAGTCTCCAGACCGGGTGCGTTGTCCGGACCTGACCGGCGTCAGGGTGAACGACCGTGGGGTAGTAGCCCCGGGCGTTCAGATGCGCGTCCCGGACCAGCATCAGCGGCGAGAGCACCGGCATCGCGCTGACACCAGCCGCCTGTAGCCGCGCCGCGCACATCTCGGCATCCTGTTCCCTCACCCACGCGGAGATGATCGCGTCGATGGCATCCTGGTCCGACCGCCTCCCCGCGACGGAGCTGTAGCGCGGGTCTGCCAGCCGCGAATCACCGATGACTTCCACCAGCCGCCGCCATGCATCATCAGAATCGACGGCGATCGTGACCCAGGTGTCGTGGTACTCCTGCACGATCCCACCCGCGAGGCCAAGCTGCGCCCGGCCCTCGTCATCGGCGGCCTGGTACACGTTATGTGGAGCGAAGTCCCCGTCACGGCTCCCGAGGCGAGTCGGGAGAGGGTGCCAAATCGACTCAGCCAGAAGGTACTCCCCGACGAGCCCAATGACGTTGTCTCTCTGGAAGATCACGACCTTGCTGCCGCAGCCGGTCTTTTCCCGTTCGAGCAGTGCCAGCGCGATAGCCCCGGCCGCAACCACGCCCCCGACCGGGTCGCCGTAGGAGATGCCGCTCTTATGCGGAGGGCCGCCGGGATAGCCCTGCAGCGAGACGATGCCGCCCATCTGCTCGATCGACGGTCCGAATCCCACCCGGGTGGCCTCGGGCCCGTCCTGGCTGAAGCCGGGCATCTGGACCATCACAATCCGGGGGTTGATCGCGCGGAGTTCCTCGTAGCCGATGCCGATCCCATCCGCGACGCCAACGCTCCAGTTCTCCATGACGATATCCGCGTGGCGCACCATCTCCCTGAAGGCGGCGAGGCCCGCCGGGTGATGAAGGTCGAGCACCAGGTCGCGCTTGTTCCGGTTGTATTCGTTGAAATAGGACGCCGTGTTGAAGGCGCGTGGCACGTTAGCGCGCCCGACCGCGCGGACCGCATCGGGGAAGGCCGGTCCCTCGATGTGAATGACGTCGGCGCCCATGTCGGCGAGGAATCGGGCAGCATACGGACCCGCCCAGACCTGGGTCAGGTCCAGGACCCGGATCCCATCCATGAGCGGCGGAGGCGATGCCACCGGGACCGCACTCTCTGCCACAGACGGAACAGGTGGGAGGCCGGAGAGGACCTCCGCGGTATCTTCGCCCAGCAACGGCGCCCTCCGCGCGACGCCCCGATCGCCATCGATCGCGAACGGCCCCGCGGGGAGCGAATGCCGCCCCAGTACCGGGTGGTCGACCTGACGCCAGAAGCCGCTGGCGCGGAAAGGCTCCCACTCCAGCAGGTCGCGGGCGCTCGGGATCAATGCGAACGGTGCGCGGTACCGGTCAGATTCCGCGTAAACCTGCTGCGCGGTCCGGGCGGCCACCCATTCGGCGATCAGCGCCGTGACCAGCTCGTTGTTATCGGAGGTGCTGAGGATGTTCGCAAACGCCGGATCCCCGGCCCACTGCGGCTGGCCGATGCAGTGATAGACCGACGCCGTCTGGCGCGCCATGGAGGCCAGTCCGACATAGCCGTCGGCGCACTCGTAGATGCCCCATATCGCCCGTGCCTGGTTCCCGGTTCGCTCGGAGTCCGTCTCACGGGTCATCGCCGCCGGCCCGAAGCCTTCGAGGCTCGCGGCCTGGGCTTCCTGCAAGGAGATGTCGATCCACTCGCCCCGGCCGGTCCGGCGCGCGCCGAAGAGCGCCGTCATGCAGGACGAGAACACGTGAAGGCCGCCCTGGTAATACGCCTGGTGGCCCGCCGTCTTCAATGGCGGGAGTTCGGGCTCACCGCAGAGCATCATCTGGCCGCCAGAGGCGAAGGCGGTCAGCGCCGTCATCCGCCACTGAGCCCTCGGGCCGTCCTGCCCGAAAGGCGTGACCGAACAGACCACCACCCCAGGGCGCTCGCGCAGGAGCTTCGCAAAGTCGACCCTACGGTCGAGCCATGCCCCCGGCGCGCCGCTCTCCACAACCACGTCTGCAGTCAGGAGGAGCGCCCACAGCCCGGCCCGGTCATCAGGGTCGCCGGCGTCCAGAACTACGCTCCGCTTCCCCGCGTTCACGTAGCCAAAGAGAACGCTCGCCTCGAGATCGCCTTCTCTGATCGAGGCGAACCGCCGCGTTGGATCGCCCCCCGGTGATTCCACTTTGATCACGTCCGCGCCGTAGCTGGCGAACAGTCGCGTGCCGTAGCCTCCGGCAACGTCGTCGCTCACGTCGACAACCCGAACACCGTCGAGCATTCCACTCTCCCCTACCCGGGGGTCCCGCCCCGGGCTGCGGGCCGATTCTACGGAATTCGGAAGCCGTCGTGTGCGCTGACTGCCGGGCCTGTAGCGGTGACGATGGCGCAGAATGGTCCCGTGCGACTCGATCTCCTCGCCATCGCTCTCAGACGCTGCCCCCGATGCCGGAAGGGGAGGAGCTTCCACGGCCCGGTCGCGATGAACCGGGAGTGCCCCACGTGCGCCCTGGTCTTCGAACGTGAACCGGCTACTTCACGGGTCACATGGCTGCACATCGACAACCTCTTCAACCCGTTCCCCCAGTTGGAAAGGGGCAACTGAGGCAGCTTCTGCCGGGCGTGCCCTCAGGGCATCATCGCGATACTCTCTTCTTAACCGGAACTCCCTGCCGGTGCCCGGCGCGCTGGCAGTCAACAGGTGGAATCAGTGAGAGAGATCCCAGCATCCCAGGTCACGGAGGCGGTCGCCCGCCTCGCCATCGAAGCCACCCATTTCCTTCCCGAGGACGTGGAAAGCGCCATCCGCGACGCAAAGAAGACCGAGCGGTCTCCCCTGGCCGTGCAGATCATCGACGAGATCCTTGAGAACGCCGAAGTTGCCCGCACTCGCATGCTGCCGCTCTGCCAGGACACCGGCACCGCGGTCGTTCACGTCGAACTCGGGCAAGATGTCCACATCACCGGCGGCTACCTCATCGACGCCATCAACGAGGGCATCCGCCAGGGCTACAACGAAGGCTTCCTCCGGAAGTCGATCGCCGCACAGCCTTTCAGCGTCCGCAAGAACACCGGCGATAACACCCCCGGTGTTGTGCACACCGCCATCGTCCCGGGCGAGCAGATTCGGCTCCTCTTCATGCCCAAGGGCGGGGGCTGCGAGAACATGTCGCGCTACCAGAACTTCCTCCCGGGCATGGGCAAGAAGGCAGTCATCGACTTCGTCTGCGAGACAGTCGACATGGCCGGCGGCAATCCCTGTCCGCCGCTGGTGATCGGCGTCGGCATCGGCGGTACCGCCGAGACCGCCATGACGATTGCCAAGCATTCGCTCTTCCGCAAGATCGGCTCCCGCAACCCGGACGACGAAGTTGCCGCCCTCGAGGACGAGCTTCTCGAAGCGGTAAATGCGCTGGGCGTAGGACCGCAGGCGGTCGGCGGCTCGACCACGGCCCTCGATGTCTTCGTGGCGACGCACCCGACGCACATCACCGCCCTCCCCGTGGCCGTGAACATCCAGTGTCACAGCGCCCGCACGAAGGAAGCAATCCTCTAACCGTGCCTTGCGCACGAGATCGAAGGAATTGACATGGCTGACAGCATTACCCTCAGCACCCCACTGACAGACGACGTAATCGAAGGGCTCAAGATCGGCGACCACGTTCGCTTTTCGGGAATCATCTATACCGCCCGCGACGCCGCCCACAAGCGGCTGATCGAGATGGCCGACCGCGGCGAACCACTGCCGGTCGACCTCAAAGGACAGGTTGTCTACTACGTCGGGCCGACGCCGCCCCGCCCGGGCAAGGTCATCGGCTCGGTGGGGCCGACCACCTCAATGCGCCTCGACCCGTATACCCCTCGCGTGCT
>DATCGT010000287.1:0-2182 GCA_036508775.1 Tepidiformaceae bacterium
TTGATATCGCCGCCTACGCCTGGCAGCAGCGTGCCCGCGAGCCTGCTCGTCAGCCCCGGTCAGCCCTCATTCGGCCCATTTTGGCCGTCACCGCCCGTCAGAATGGCGACTTTGGCACCCATCTGCACTCTCGCACCGAGCCGCCAGCCAAAAAGACCACGATTCAGACTTCACCAACCTGAGTCAGCCGCACCATCGGTGGATTCGGGCTAAGGTGGTCGCGACGAGCGTGGTTACCGTCGTGCCCACAGTATACCCTACCGGGGTATACGAGATCGCTTTCGTCAAATTCGGGACTCGGGATCAGTAAAGGCTGGCCGCGGCTTCTTCGATCGCCCGCTGCTCCGCCGGGGCCATCGGTTCGTAGTGGAAGGCGGTCGCGACGTTCTCCTCAATCCGCCGGGGATAGCGTGCGCCCGGTATCGCGACGGACACACCGGGATTCGAGAGCACGTAGCGCAGCAGGTTCGCGGGGGTGAGGATGCCCGCCGACCCGTCATCAAGCATCCCCCGGATCACGCTGGTCCGCCCGGAGCCACCCAGCGGCCGCATGACGATCACCCCGACGTCACACCTGGCGGCCAGGTCGATGAGCGATGCAGTCTGCGGAAAGAAGGCCGAGTACTCGAGCATCACCGCCCCGAACTCGCCGCAGGTGATGGCCTTCTCGATCACGTCGAGGCTGTGCGACGAAATACCGATGTGTCCGATGAGCCTGCGGTACCGCGCGACTTTCAGACCGGCCAGCGCTCCCTCATCCTCGCGCATGACCTGCTCCCAGGCCTCGGGGGTGGTGACATCGTGGAGCTGGTACAGGGCGACGCTCTCCACGCCGAGGACGCTGAGGGAACGATCGACTTCACGTTGAACCCCGTTCGCGGTCCGGCTGAAGCTCTTCGTGCCAATCTGAAGACCGCCGACGCCATGTTCGCGGATGTACTGGCCGAGCAAGAACTCGCTGCCGGCATATTCTCTGGCGGTGTCGATGAAGGTGATGCCCAGTTCTACCGCCCGCGCGACGGTCGCAGGGCCTTCGGGGGACGTTGGCGTGTCCATCGCCCCCAGTCCGAGTTCGGTGACCATGAGTTCGGTCCGGCCGAGGCGTCGCTGCTTCAGTGTGGACATCGGTTCCATCGTGAACTGCCGCGAACAGAATGGGAATCATGTTCGCGGCAGCCAACGAATCCTGCTGGAGGCGGCCCTCCCAGGGCCGGTCAGGCGTCCTTCGCGACGCCCTCCTCTTCCTCGACCCAGAGAGGGAGGTGATCCTTCGCATAGGCACGAGAGACGCGAGTGGTGAACATCGACTTCAGCAGCGGCCAGTTTCGCGGCACCAACACCAGCGCCCCAACATGAAGCGCCAGCAAAACGATCAGGAAGATCGTGGCGCCGTCGTGCAGATAGGTTGCCCAGTGAAGCAGCCCGGCCGGCAATGAAACGGCATAGCGCATGGTCTTGAGGACGCCCGTTATCACCACCACACCGATCAGGATTGCCCAGAGCGAATAGGAGAGAACCTTCTCCGTCGCGAGGTACTTTCCGTCCGGATCGGGGACGAGGTTCAGCTTGCGCAGCACCTTCTGCACCGGGCGGCGCACCGCCGCGGGCATCTGGATCCCGAACGCACCCCGCATCCCGCGATAGACGCCGGCGTACCCGACCATCTCAGCCGCGGCGTTCTTGAAGTCGGCCCGGCGCTTCGGCAGGAGCCCGGTCCCACCGCCGACGCGCTGGAACGTAATGTGGTGGGTGACGGCGGCGACGATCAGCCCCGCACCGATGAAGTGCAGGACGTAGGTCGTCTCCAGGGAGAACGGCCGGCCAAACCAGCGCCTCAACCACGTTGCCGTGATGAGACAGAGCCCGACGCCAACCGCATTGCCCCAGTGCGTGATGACTTCACTCAGTTCGTGCCGGCGCAACGAATCACCGGTCGCGGCCACCTTTGATCGCCGGCGCCCCCGCTCGAGCAGCGCGACCGCGATCGCCGCGCTGATGATGAACGGCAGCAGGCGGGCGAAGATCGTGTCCAGGCGGTACAGCCCGCTGCCGCCGATGAGCCCCCGGTACCAGGTCCGCGAACTCTGATCGTGGCCGACCATCGGCAGCACGAGGACCGCCCCGATGACCGCTGCCAGCAACACAATCGCGGGCAGGAAACGAACCAGCCCGCCACCAGGGG
>DATCGT010000288.1:0-11661 GCA_036508775.1 Tepidiformaceae bacterium
AAGGTTGTCGCGATAGGACGGCCCCGGCGCGCGTCCTTGTCCTCGGTGTAGATGACCTTCTTGTCACCGTTCGCAAGGGAGACGGCGATGACCTGTCCTGAAGTCGAGTCGAGGATGAACGCCTGCGTGTCCCCGATGGTCAGGCGTGCTACGGCCAGCGGCTTGTCGCCGAACTGGTCGAGACTCGCGATCGTCGTCACAGCCGCGGGCGAGTTGATGGCGTCCATCGCGGCAATAGCGGCCGTCACGCTCGTCATGAGCTGCTGGGCATCGGGAGCCAGCGTTCCATCGCCCTTTGCTTCGAGGAGCAGCGCCTGTGCTTCGGCCAGGGCCTTCCTGCGTTCCGCCGGGTCCTGTTGAACGCTGGAGGTAGCGAATTGCTGCTGTGCGCTATCCACAAGACGGGCGTACCGGGCGCTGGAGTCTTCGCGGAGGATGCGTGGGACGGTCACCATTCCCACCAGCCCGACGAGAATTGCGAGTCCGACCGCGACGATGATCCACGTCGGTGGCAGTTGGGAACCAGAGAGCGTGCGATGGCCAAACTGGCCGTTGCCCTTCCATCGACCACCCATGTTTCCGCGCAGGCGGACAAGGGAGCCGCCAGTGTCGATGGCGGCCGTGCTTTCGCCGGCGATGGTCTCACTGACAGGACGCATGGAAAGGCTGCGAAGGCGGGGGTCATCGACGAGCTGGTCGACAAGGGGTAGATCCCGGCCGTTGTGTTCCGGGCGCGGCGGGACGTCATCGTGAACGAGGCTGCGAGAAAAGCTTTCGCGCCGTATTCGCCGGCGATCGGGCGGGGGTTGCGACCTGGATGGTTCCGGACGTGCAGGCATCGTCCGCCAGGCCTGGGTCGCCGCCGTATTGGTGGCCCGACTGCCCCTCAGTTGCCCGATAGGCTCGCCCGGTTCGCCGGGGTCCCCGACGGCACGGCGCAAGGGCTCAGGGGTTTCCAGCGCGAAGTCTGGGAGGAGCGTTTCAACGAGGCGGCGCGGGGGAATCTCCATGAGGCGGCGGCGCGCCGTGAAGAGGACGTCTCGAGCTTCGTCCTCGATAAAGAGGGATGGCTGGAACGTCTGGTCCTGGTCCATCTGGGCGGCTTCGGAAACGGGGCGAGCACTGATGACGGGGGCATCCGGGTCGCCCGTAGCGTCGATGATGAGTTCTTCCGCCGGATCCGCTTCCGTCGGCGCTGCCTGCTCTGAAGGGAACGTCAGGAGGAGCACCGTGACTTCTTCCATGTGGCGGAGCCGCTGGTAGAGGTCCTGGAGGGGTTGGGGCCCCGGGAGATTCAGGATTCCCGAAAGGACTTCGTCGTCGAGTTCGCCGAGTGCGGGCGAGGAGATGAGGAGGAGGCGATCCCCGGGCGAGAAACTAATCCGGGTCAACATGGGGGCAGTTCCCCCCGCACCGTTGAGAGCGTCCGCATGCTCGGTGTCGGAGGTGTAAATCAGGACATGGCCACGGCTGGCATGGAAGACGGCGGAGGGGCCGGCCTGGGCGATGACCGTCTGGCCACCGCGGCGCGCGAAGCAGGTCAGGCCAAGCCCGACCTGGTGCTGAGTGAGGCTCTTGCGATTCCAGTCGCGGAGATTGCGCTCGGCCGCCCTGAACACCTCGCCCAGAGCCCCCGTCAGGCTCATATCGAGCGACGCCCAGGCGAGTCCAAGAGTGGAAACTATGTGGCCCGTGAACGTACCCGCCGCGGGCGTTGTGCCCTCGGCTACGATGTACAACTCAGCACGGTCGTCGGCGGGTCCCTTGCCGAAGAAGACTCCGGCATTGGGACCACGGTCGACCGGTTCGTGATCAATAATCGCGAACTGGCCAACCTGGAGTGGTTCGGTCAAGAGACTTGGACCGTCCTTGCGCTCACAGATAGGCACGGGGTATCGCGGACTTTTTCGGACGCAGCCTGCCGCCACCGGCAGTCACCCCGCATGCGCCGAGGTCGGAGTATAGCATCGCCTTCGGTGTACCAATCAACCCCAAAGCAGGCAGGAGCATGTATGCGGCGCGGGATCCTGCCGATGATTTGATGTGGGGAAGATCGGAATTCTCGTAACGTTCCTGGCGCTCATCTCCGCCATGCGTTGCTATAGCGCCAACTGGGATGACGCCGCCGCAGCGCTCCCGTTCGGGCAGGCAGTGGCCTCAGCGCCGGCGTCCCTGGCGAGTATTGGCAAACCCGCTGCGCCCTCGATACCCGACACTGATTTCAAGAAGTGGTTCAGCACCGACCCGTCCGCGGACCCGTATGCCCCGACCGTCTGGGCCGAAATCGCCGCGGTCACTGCCACAGCCGGGAACCAGGCCGGGTGGACCGCCGTCTGCGGAAAGATCAGTGCTGCTGCCGGCGCGGACCGGACCGCCAGCCCAGCCCTGGGGGCACTGGCCTGCAGCGATGCACCCGCAGTTACGGCCATTCAGCAGTTTGCCGTCGATCTCCTCGCCGAACAGGCTGCCATCGCTCTCTGGATCGACCATGCGCCCGACGCGAGTATTCCCGGCATCACGTCTCGCCAGGGCCAGGTGCGGCTCGATTGCGCAACGCTCGTGGTCGTGGCTGCGACGGTTCCGGCGTCGCCGTTCGCCGGAGCCTGCACAAGAGCCGCTGACACGGCGTACCTCGCCGGTGACGCGCAGACCACGTTCAAGGCCATCGGGGACGCGTATGCGCTGGTAGCGGGTGAAATCGCCCGGCAGTCGCCGGCCATTGTCGGGGAGCCTGTCTACTTCGATTCGAAGCCGAAGTAGGTCGCGTCACCAGGCTCTACGCGGTACGAGCCCCGGTCGATGAACATCGCCCAGGGGTGATGTGATGACCGTTTTCGAACTGGCCAGGCGGGGCCGTGCCGACCCGAATGTCGCGATACTGGGACTCCTGCTGCGGGGGGCGCTGGCGCTCTTCCTCCACGGGCTGCGGCACCCGTTCTCGGGGGGGATGGATGTCTCGCCGCTCAGGCAGGGTACGGGTGCGATGACTGCCGATGAGGTGCCGATTGGGCGCATGGGGTCGACGATCGTCAGCGTCCTGGCGATCACGCTCGTGCTGTCGGTATTCGGACTTGTAGTGCTTGGGCTGTTTGGGGGCGACCCCGACGTCCGTGGGACGCTGACGCACGTGATTGAGACGGTTCTGGGCGTCTTCCTTGGGATCGCCGCGGGCCGCGTGTCAGCGAACGACTGAACCACCGGGAATCGGTGCCGCGGTGGCCGGTTATACTTGCCCTCTGGCGAACCGGTCGAGTCCGGAGGCCGATCGCATAGGACGGAGGCTCCGGGTGCAAGTAGTAGAAGACGGGAAGCTGAAGATCGTTGTCGCGGGGCCTGCGGGCTTCGGCAACAACATCTACATCGTGGTGGATGCCACCACCAACGAAGCCGCATTCATTGATGCGCCCGCCGAGCCGGAAAAGGCAATCGAAGCGGCGGAGGCCGCCGGGGTGCGGCCGGGGAAGATTCTCCTGACCCACGGGCACGGCGACCACACCGCCAGCATCGACGCTTTGAAGGCGAAGTATGGTGCGCGCCTGTATGCCGATCCTCTCGAACCCGGCCTCGCCGCCGGCCAACTCGATGTTCCCGTCACGCACGGCGCCGACGTCAAGGTGGGCAGCCTCAGCTTCCGGGTGCTGAGCGTCCCCGGGCACACACCTGCCAGCACGACGTTCGTGTGCGGAAAGCATGCCTTCGTGGGTGACACACTCTTCCCCGGGGGCCCCGGTCATTCGCGTTCGAACGAGTTACTGCTCCAGGAAATCGCTTCGATCACCACACACCTGTACGCACTCCCGGACGACACGGTTGCATGGCCCGGGCATGGCGAGAGCGGGACGATTGCCGCCAGCAAGGAACTGTTCGCGGTCTTCGCGGCGAAGTCACATGCGGCTGACCTGCACGGCGATGTGGACTGGCTGCAGTCGTAGGAGCCCCGGTCAGCGGGCCTGCGGATGTGCCGCAAAGAACTGCCAGGCGATCTCGCTGGCGCTGATCTCGTGTGTCGTGGGGCCGCCCCCGCCGGCGTCGTCAGCTGCACCGGGCCATGTATGGCCGCCCCCGTCAATGATGTAAAAGGCTACTTCGGCGTCTGCGGTGCATCCGCCGTAGTCCACGAGGTCGACATGCGCGCTCACCGCGGTGGACGTTCCGGCGGGGAAACAGCCGTTGGTGGTCGCCCAGTCCTGGACGGCTGCGGGTGCCCATTCAAAGGGGACGTTCTCATCAGCGGTGCCGTGGAAGGCGACCACCGGGACCGAGGTCGTGCAGCCCTGGTCGATTACCCCGGCGATGGCGGCGACGGCGGCGAAGGTCTGGGGGAGGTCGCAGGCGACCTGGGACGCCATTTCCGCACCGTTCGAGATGCCGATCGCGTAGATGCGCGCATCGTCGACACAGAACTCGTGCTTGATCTGCTGGACGAGGGCACTGGTGAAAGCGACGTCGTCAACGCCGTCTTCGTTGTACACGCCCACGATGTTCCAACCTTCGGGGCTCCCGCTTCCTTCGGGCGTCACCAGGATGAAGCCCTGGCGGTCCGCGATGGGGACGAGGCCGCTGTACTGTTCCTGTTCGACCGCGGTGCGGTCGTAGCCGCTGAAGTTCACGACCAGCGGTGTGGGGACGACGGGATTGTAGCTGGCCGGGACATGGAGCCTGTAGCTGCGGCCGTCGAGGGTCGCGATGAAGTCACCGGCAGCGTAGGCGGTCCCACAGGCGGCCGAGGCAAAGGGGTAGCTCGCTTCCGGGAGTTCCAGGTCAGCCTGCGCCAGGAGGGGGGCAATGTCCGGCGCCGCAACGTCGACGACGGCCCCCGGTGCATTCGCGTCAGAGGTGCCTGGCGGCGGGATGCCTGGCATCGCGTAGCTCAGGCTGGTCATGGCTGACTGGGTCGCCCCAGCGGAAGACATGCGGGGATGCCCGA
This sequence comes from Tepidiformaceae bacterium, assembly GCA_036508775.1. Lineage (GTDB taxonomy): Bacteria > Chloroflexota > Dehalococcoidia > Tepidiformales > Tepidiformaceae > JBGPOS01. The sequence continues at coordinate 4,928 of DATCGT010000288.1, forward strand.
CGGTAGCCGCCAGGAGAGCCACCACCAGTGGTACCAACAGTGTGGAGAGTCTAAACCGCATCATCTCCCCGGTAATCGCGTCTGCTTCATCAACAGTGCCGGGTAATGTGTTTCGGTGAGGTTACGGGTCCAGAGCGGTTCCTTACTTCAACGTTACAGTTGTGTACCGGGCGGATTTTTACGGGCGCGAGCAGCGCGTCTTGTGCGGCTGAGAAGTGATGTCAGGAGGGCAGCGGATGAGCTTCGAAGAACTGCCACATGAGTTCGTTCGCATCGATATCGTGCGTCGTGAAGCCAATGCCGCCGATGTCGCCCGCGTCATCCGCGGCGCCCGGCCAGGTGTGTCCGCCCCCTTCGATCACATACAGGATCACCGGCGCCGCGCCGCAGCCTTCGTATTCCTGGGCCGATACCGAGGCGGAAACGTCCGTAGTGACCTGCGTATCGCCACAGCCGTTGTGGGCGGCCCAGGCGGCCATCGCGGGAGGGGCGTCATCGAAGAAGACATTCCAGTCGTCCGTGCCCTGGAACGATAGGACGGGGACCGGTCGATCGACGCAATCGCCGTCGTACTCAACGCCTGACACCGGGGCGATGGCGGCAAAGACATCACCGAGCCGGCAGCCGACCAGGGAAGCCATCTCAGCCCCGTTCGAGAAGCCAGTCGCGTAGACCCTCACGGGATCCACACAGAGCTGGGTTTCGACCTGGTGGAGGATGTCCGTTGTGAAGATCAGGTCGTCGATCCCGTCGTAGTAGTAGTCGCCGGCAAGGTCCCATTCCTGGGGGCTGCCCCATCCCTCGGGTTCGATGAGGATGAACCCGAAGCGATCGGCGAGGCGCCAGAGTCCGGTGTAGTCGTGCTGGGCCGATGCCGAACGGCCGTAGCCGTGGAAGCTGAATACGACCGGGTGAGGCCGGGCAGATGAGTAGCCCTCAGGCACATGAAGCAGGAAGCTTCGCCAGTTTCCGCCGGACTCGACCCATTCGACCGTGTCGCCCGGCGGGAAATCGGTGCCGCATGCCCCACTCCCGGCGGATGGAGGCGTGGCAGCAGAGGTCGGTACGGGGTCCGCGGCAATGCTCGGGAGCACCGCCGAGGGTGTCAATGAGGCGGCCGGCGTGACCAGTGCCCGGGGCGCCCTGGTCGCTGGGCTACCGGCTCCCGCCGCCGCAGCTGTGGGCGCCGGTCCCGGGTGTACGGCGGCAGAGCAGGAAATGGCCAGCACGAGCAGCAAGACACTCAGCGCAACGACACTTCGTCCCATCTGAATCATTATGGAGGAGGTCCGGGGCGACCGCCCGACCCGGGGCGTGAGGTGGGAGTCCCTCCAACTGGACCCGGCGCAGGAACACGAAGTATCGGCAGCCCGGTCGCGCCCCTTTACGTTGCCGGGCCCGTGCCGCCGCTGCTACGATCGGCATTCCCGGCGTGACGGAATGTGCCCGGGTGTGGGAGTTCCCTTGATCCAAAAGAACGTAGTTGACCCTGAGCGGCTCAAGGCCGCCATTCACGAACTGCTCCTCGCGGTCGGCGAAGATCCGTCCCGCGATGGTCTCCTCGAGACGCCCCGTCGCATTGCGGACATGTATGCCGAGATCTTCGGCGGCCTCGCGATCGATCCGAAGGAATACCTCAAGGTCGGGTTCGAGGTCGCCCACAGCGAGATGGTCATCCTGCGGGAAATCCCCTTCTACAGCATGTGTGAGCACCACTTCCTCCCGTTCCACGGCGAGGCGCACATTGGCTATATCCCGGATGGCCGCGTCGTCGGGATCAGCAAGCTGGCACGAGTAGTTGATGCGTATGCGCGTCGTCCCCAGCTTCAGGAGCAACTCACCAGCCAAATCGCGGAGGCAGTGATGGGCACGCTCCACCCGGACGGAGTGGCGGTGGTGATCGAGGCAGAGCACCTCTGTATGACGATGCGAGGGGTGAAGAAGCCCGGGAGCCGGATGGTGACGAGCGCGATGCGTGGTCAGTTCAAGGATTCCAGCGTCACGCGTTCAGAGTTCCTGTCACTTGTCTCGGGTGCGCGCTGAAGAAGTGCCCACCAGGCGTTCGACGCAAGATGAAGCGGTCGCTCCGGCTCTTCGGATTACGGCTGAAGGGTTCGATGACCTCGCGGAGGACTGGGGCGCGCTCCACGCGCGAATTCCCGGCGCCACCCCGTTTACGCATCCTGCCTGGCACCGGGTGTGGCTGCGCCACTTCGGTGAGACCTGTTCGCCGGTTTTTCTCTCGTTTCGCCTGGACGATGAACTCGTGGGTGTGGCTGCGCTCGATCCGGCCTTCGGAACCGCTCGACAGCTTGGCGACCACAATGTCTGTGACTATGCGGGCGTCCTCGCGCTGCCGGGCCATGAGGAGACTGTCGCGCTGGGGCTCCTCGAATGGCTGATGGAGGATCTGACCCCGGCCCTGGAGTTGTGGGGAGTCCCGGAGGACGCTCCGGTGCGCGCGGGATTCCGGGTGGTGGCGCCGCTGGTTGGCTGGGGCTACGTGGAGACGCCGGAAGCGGTCTGCCCGGGGGTCGACCTGCCGGGCGACTTCGAATCGTTCATTGCGGCCCTGCCAAAGCACGATCGCCACGAGTTGCGCCGCAAGCTGCGCAACCTTGAAGCTGCCGGGCGGGTGACGTTCGAGGAGGCAACGACGGCCGGGGCGATCGTGCCCGAGGTCGATGGGCTGCTGGAAATGATGCGCGCCAGCCGTGATGCCAAAGCCGCATTTCTCACGCCGACGATGGAAGCCTTCTTCCGCGACCTGGGCGGAACATTCGGGGAGCTGGGCATGGCGCGCCTGGCGACGCTCAAGCTCGATGGCAGAGCGGTGGCTCGCACCTTCTCGTTCGAGAACGCAACCACCGACTTCCTCTACAACTGTGGATTCGATCCCGAGCTGACGCACCTGGCCGTTGGCCTCGCTTCGAAGGCGTACGCCATCGAAAGCGCCATTCGTCGGGGGCAGTCACGCTTCGACTTCCTGCGAGGAGACGAGGAGTACAAGCGCCGGCTCGGTGGCGTTCCGCTGCAGGTCTATACGCTGACTTTGCGCCAGGGTTCTGCCGGGGTCGTTCCGTAATATTGTTGACCTTCGCCATCAGGTATAGTTGGAGGTCCCGGTGGTTCCTTCCAACCGACCAGGGCAACTTCCGATGATGGCTTCCGAGACCGCCTGAACATGCGCATCGCCCAGCTCTCCGCGCACACGAGCCCGCTAGCGCTACCCGGTGGCGCAACTACCGGCGGCATGAACGTCTATGTCCTCGAATTGTCGAGAGAACTCGCCCGTCTTGGTTACGAGGTCGACATCTTCACCCGGCGTGACGGCGATCTGCCTGCCGTGGAAGACCTGGCGCCGAATCTGCGACTGGTCCGCATCGAGGCCGGCCCGGCGTCGCCGATCGATAAAGAAGAGATTGTCGGCTACCTGCCTGACTTCGCCCGCAACATGCGTGCCTTCATCAAAGCCCAGGGGCTCCATTACGATGTGATCCACAGCCACTACTGGCAGAGCGGCTGGGTAGGCACGCTGCTGGCGCGCGAGATGCGGGTGCCGCAAGTGGTCATGTTCCACACGCTGGGCGAAGTGAAGAACCGCGCACGCATCAGCGAACAGGAGCCGAAGCGCCGGATCCGGCATGAGCGCACGATCGTGCGACGGGCCACGGCGATTGTCACCGCGTCCGCGCACGAACGATTTCTGCTCGAGCGGTACTACGACGCCGATCCGGGCCACATCTACACGGTCCCGTGTGGCATCGACACCGACCGCTTCCGGCCGCTCGACCGGGCCGCTTCGCGCCGCCAGCTTGGCCTCCCGGAGGGGCGGCCGGTCCTTATTTGGGTCGGTAGGCTCGAACGGCTGAAGGGAGTCGACATTCTCCTGGGAGCGCTCGCTCAGCTCGAGACCCGTGACTTCACGCTGCTGATCGTTGGTGGGGATGAGGGGACCTCGGCGTTGCGCGCGGAGCTCGAAGCGCAGGCGGCGGAAGCGGGCCTCACGGCCAACATCCGCTTCACGGGGCCGATTCCCCATGACGAGCTCCCTGTCTATTACAGTGCCGCGGATGTCTGCGCGGTCCCCAGCTATTACGAGAGCTTTGGCCTGGCCGCGGTTGAGGCGATGGCCTGCGGCACGCCCGTGGTGGCGTCTCGCGTAGGGGGACTCGTCTCGACCGTCACCGACGGAGTTAGCGGGTATCTCATCCCGTGGCGGTGCCCCGAGCCGTTCGCCGAGAAACTGGAAGTCCTGTTTGGGAACCCGGAGTTACGCGCGAACTTCGGCCGTGCCGCTCGCAATTCGGTGAAGCGCTTCCGCTGGGAAACTGTGGCTCTCGATATAGCGGCTGTTTATGACCGCGTTCTGAGCGACTATCGTGCACGCACCGGGGCTGCCGAGACCGTTGGCTTCGGCAAGGAGATCTACGAGGCGGCCGTGGTCGCCGGTGGCCCCCATTGACCTTCGCGGGAGGAACTACGTGCCAGTAAGGAAGTCCAGCGAGGCTGCGGCCGAGACCGCAGCTCCCCCCCCGGCGCCGCCCCTGGGTGCTGCTCAACAGGCAGCGCCGCCCCCAATCGAAGGACCCGCCCGGGCCATGGTCATCGTGGCACATCCGGATGATGCGGAGTTCGGCTGTTCGGGTACCGTGGCGAAATGGTGTGCCGAAGGCTGGGATGTGCGCTACGTACTGGTCACCAGCGGCGACAAGGGGACGCACGACGAATCGCTCTACCCGGAGAAGCTCGCGGCAATCCGCGAGGAAGAGCAGCGGGCGGCCTGTCGGGTCCTGGGTGTGAAAGAGACGATTCTCATGGGCTACCCGGATGGCTTTACGGTCGATGACCACGAGTTGCGCGGGCAGATCGTCCGCTTGTTGCGGCAGCATCGACCCGATGTGGTGATCACCTGGGATGCCTACCGGGGGGGCTTTAACCATCGTGACCACCGGACGGTCGGGACGGTGGTGGCGGATGCCATCTATCCGCTCGTGCGCGACCGGCTCTTCTTTCCTCGTCACGAAGAGGAGGGGCTCCAGGCGCACCAGGTGAACGAGGTCCTGCTCATCGGGTCGGACAAGCCCGACTATGTGGTCGACGTCACGGCGCACTGGGAGACAAAGGTGGACGCCATCCTCTGTCATGCCAGCCAGGTCGGCGGTCGGACGAAAGAGGACTACCTGAAGCAGCGCCGCGAACAGGTCGCGAAGGACGGCGACAAGCCGATCGAGGAGCGATTCCGGCGGTGGAGTATCCGCCGGTCTCCACCGCCGCCGAGCGCGGAGACGCCGGCTCCGGAGCAGAGGAAGCGACGCGGGAAGGCGGCCACATCCGCGCGCTGACGATCAGGCCGGTCAGCGCGTCTCGAGAAGCTCCACCCAGTTGCCGTCGGGATCTTCGATCATGGCGATGCGAACGCCGGGGCGGAGTTCTCGCGGCTGGGTCAGGACCCGGTAGCCGGCTTCGCCGACGGCCTTCGCCAGTTCGTCCAGGTTGGTCACGGAAATGGTCCAGTAGCGGTACCCGTAGGCACCCTGGATGCCCCCTGCGGGGGCCTTCGTCTCCAGTGCTTTGCCGGGCACGACGAGCTTGATCATGCTCGTGCCGCACAGGAGCCGATGCATGGTCCCGCCCCCTCCAGGCATCGGCATGTCGCCAACGTGTTTGAATCCGAGCGTGTCGCGGTAGAACGCGAGCGCCGTGGCGCCGTCACTGACGACGATGCCGAGGTCGATTGAGTCCTTGGCGAGTTCTACGCCCATACCGATCCCTCCGGGGTGGTTCCGCGAATCATAGGGCAGGCATGCGGCCTGCGCTGGGAGGCTGGCGCTACCCGATCGCGCTCTGCACCCTCGCCCGTGGGGAGGACTTCGCGCCCCCATCCCCGGTAACGACGACCATCATGTTCGGGTATTCGGCTGACACCTGTTCGAGCACCCGATGGGCGGGTGTGTCGGCGGGGCAGCCCGTCTTGAAGTCGATCCAGCCGCCGGCTCCATCAGAACGGCGCGCGACCCAGCCCCGGGCTGTTCGCCTCAGGAACAAGAGCATCTTGTCGTCGCGGCGCACGTTAACGGCCCTCTCAGCAAGGTCCTGGGCCGCATGTCCCGCAGCAGCGGCGGCGGCGCAATCGGGACAGAGCCCGTGGGATACGCGGACTCCCCCGAGTGTCAGGAGACGTCCGCACCACGCACAGACCACGGAGAAGCCGGGACCGTCATCGCCGGTGTCTCGTGGCGTGCTGAGGGTCACCGTGAAACTGGCGCGGCCGTCGCTTAAGTCCCGGAGCGCCACCCGCTCGACGCCGGTAACCTGGCCAAGCGCATCTTCGAAGTCGATGAGTGCCTGGCGGTTCGCACCACCGACCTCAACGCCGACGGCGAGACTTGCTGAGGGTTGGCCCTGGAGTGGGACGGGCGTGGCGGGAGGCGCAGGCGAGGCCGCTGCCTCCGCGAGGCTGGCCAGCGGACCAAGCGCTGCAAGAACCCTGCGCATGGTTTCCATCGCGGAGGTGTACTCCTCGATGAGGCGCAGAAGCGGAGTCTGGACCGCGTCGGCCAGTGACGGGACCGCTCTTTCGTCCCTGGCATCCACACGGCGCACGGTGTCTGCGACCACGGCGGCTTCTCCGAAAGATGCTAGCGCCATCCTACACCCCTGCCCGTAATGTGTTAAGGCGTTTATGCGAGTGATCTTTTGGCCGAATTGGTGGCTTTTGATGACTTTCCCCC
>DATCGT010000289.1:0-4280 GCA_036508775.1 Tepidiformaceae bacterium
GCTGCCGTGGTCAGCCGCGCCGAGCACTTGCTGGGTGAGTTTGAAGCGAACGGTCACCATATGGCCATGGACGGAGCCAGCCCGGATGTTGTTCAGCCAGCACTTTTCGGCGGGCCGTCTCCCGTAGAGACGGCGCTCGCCGGCATCGACGTCGACGGGCTCACGCCCCTCGAAGCTATCCAGAAGCTCTACGAGCTGCGCGCGCTCCTGCCTGCACTGGCCCGGCACAGCCGCTGATGGGAGCCAGCGGGACACCGTCGCCAGTCATCCGCGTTCTCTCTGCCGATGTGGCTGCCCGGATTGCCGCCGGCGAGGTCGTCGAGCGGCCGGTTTCGGTCGTGCGCGAGTTGCTCGACAACGCGATCGATGCCGGTGCAACGCGCATCTCCGTCGAAATCGAGGATGGCGGCATCGGCCTGATCCGCGTGACCGATGACGGCCGGGGGATCCCCCCCGAGCAGGTCGAGCTGGCCTTCGAGCGCCACGCCACCAGCAAGATTTCTGCCCTGCCCGACCTCGCGCATGTACACACGCTGGGCTTCCGCGGAGAGGCGCTTCCCTCGATCGCGGCCGCCGGTGATGTCGAAATCCTGACTCGCGCCGCCGCCGAGCCGGTCGGGGTCCATGCCGTTTTTGTCGATGCGCGCGTCGTCCGGCACGGTGCCCGCGCGGCGCCGCACGGGACGAGTTTCGCCGTCCGTGACCTCTTTGGGAGGCTCCCAGCGCGACGGAAGTTCCTCGGCGGGGCCGCCAGCGAGACGCGTCAGGTGACGGTCCTCGTCTCTCACTACGCTCTTGCCTATCCCGGTCTCGCGTTTCAGCTCACCGTTGGCGGGCGGCGAACACTGGCGACGAGCGGCGATGGGGACCTCCGCCACGCGTTCGCGGCCGTCTACGGTGCCGACACCGGCGCAGCCATGCTCGATGTCGACCACGAGGAGGAGGCGATCTCCGCTCACGGCCTCGCGGGGCCTCCTTCGCTGCACCGGGGCAACCGCCAGGCGATCTCCATCTTCGTGAATGGGCGGTGGGTGCAGAGCCGTGCGCTCACCTTCGCGGTCGTCGATGCTTACGAGTCACAGCTCCCGGTGGGGCGCCACCCCATCGCGGCCCTGAGCGTCACCCTTCCCGACGAAGAGGTAGACGTGAACGTGCACCCGGCCAAGGCCGAGGTTCGCTTCCGCGACGAACGTGCTGTCGGTCGCGCGGTGCGCCACGCGGTTATTCGCGCGATTGAAGGCTCGCGCCCCGTCGCGTGGTTCGCGCCAGTCCCCCCGCCCGCGAGTGCAGCGCCGACGGGGCAGGCCGTGTCGCCGATGGGCACGCTTCGCGCCAGGCTGGACCCGGCGTCCGCGCCCCGTTCCCCCGAGGCTGCCCAGTCGCGCCTTGCCCCTGCCGGCGCGAGCGAAACAGAACTGGCGGCGCTCTCGCATCGCTCGGTTCTGCCGCTCCTCCGGGTGGTCGGCCAGATGGCCAGCACCTACGTCGTCGCTGAGGGGCCGGATGGCATGTACCTCATCGACCAGCACGCCGCGCACGAGCGCGTGGTCTACGATCGCCTCCTCGTCCGCGCCGCCGGAGACACGGCCCGCCAGCCGCTCCTGGAACCGCTGCTCGCGGACCTCTCGGCGCAGGAGGCCGCGACGCTGGAGGAACACCGCGCCGCGCTCGACACGATGGGGCTTGAAGTCGAGCCGTTCGGCGAGTCCTCCTACCTGGTCCGCTCGATCCCGGTCGGGATCGCCGACACGGACATTGTGGCGGCCATCCGGCGCCTCCTTGACCAGCTCGCCGAGGAGCGGCGCGTTTCCGACCCGTTCCAGCGCGCTGTTGCCACGGTGGCCTGCCACAGCAGTGTCAGGGCCGGACGGGCGATGGCCATGGAAGAGATGCGCCGCCTCATCCTGGACCTGGAAGCGACCGCCTCGCCACGCACCTGTCCGCACGGCCGCCCCACGTTGATCCACGTCGGTACAGATCTCATCGAGCGCCAGTTCGGCCGCCGTTAGTCCCGCCGCCAATCCGAGCTGCGACCGTCAGGGAGCGGTCAACGATCGTATCTCGTCCCCTCGTGGAATCCGGCATACTTACACCATGGACGCTCGGTTCAAGCCCGGGGACACCGTGGCCCTGCGCTACATCACGCGTGATGGGCAGCCCGGCATGTCCTGGCCTTACACCGTGGTCCGCGACAGCGATGACCTGGTGGCCCTCTATATCCCGGAAGGCGCGACCTACAAGAACTGGAGCAACCAGCCGTCGCGCCATCTCGCCGATGCGCACTGGCGTCGCGACACCCTGCGGCTGATGTACCCGGGGGCCGCCCACTCGATCTGGCTCTCCTGGGACCGCAGCGAAGGGACACGCAGCTTCCACGGCTACTACGTGAACTTTGAGGAACCGTTTCGCCGGACCGAGATCGGCTTCGACACGAACGACCACATGCTCGACATCGTCGTCGAGCCCGACCTGACCTGGCGCTGGAAGGATGCGGAGGACTTCGACCGGCGGGTCGCGACCGGGGTCTACGGCGTCGAGTTCGCTGCGTGGGTCCGCGAACAGGCGGCTCCACTCGTCGAGGCGATCGAATGCCGCGCGTCACCGTACGCGGATGGCTGGGAGAACTGGGTTCCCGACCCGGATTGGTCGCTTCCCGCGCTTCCTTCGCAATGGGATACGCTCCCGGCGACGCTCTGGGAGCGGCGTCACTGGGCCTACCGGGACGCCACGGTGCGCTGACCGGCGCCTCCACCCCTCGTTCTCAGATTCAAGCGCTGCCGTTTTCGGGATGTCAGGCTTCGTCGTCGGCTGTCACGAATCCCACCATGGAAGTAATAGGCCTGCATGTGCTATGCGCGCTTACTGGATCGAGGGAGAAGCGGCAAGATCGACGCGGAGGTCCGATTCCGGGGTGGCGAAAGGGGGAACGAGGGGAGAATTCTGGCCCGGTTTAGCCGCCCGCTGCCGGCCGGGCCGGGCCGCCCGCTGCCGCGATGACCCGTTCGACGAACTCCGACTTCGCGTCCGCGTAGGCCTCGACATCGTTCGCGTGCTTCACGGCGAGCAGCACCTTCACGCCTGGTACTCGTCACGGAGATTGGGATCCGCCGGCAAAGCGTCACGGAAGATGAGGTGGCGCACCCACTCCGGGTGCCCGATCTCGTACGTGTGGACGTTGTGCTTCCAGATGTGTTCGTCGTCTTCGACCCACTTGGAAAAGTAGTGGCGCCCGGGGATTCCGTACTCGCCCTTGTGCTGGTAGCCGATCGATTCCATCAGCGGAACCAGGACAGCGGCGTCAGAATGGGTGTGCAGGCCGGGCATGATGTCGAGGTAGGGCTTTGCCTTGATCCCCGGGATTGCCGTGCTGCCGACATGCTCGACGCCAGCGATCACGATCCCACATGCCGCGAGGATTTCCCGCTCGGCCTCGGCATAGCGCGAAGGCCACTCGTCGTCGTAGGGCAGCAGGACCACGCCGTTCGCTCGTGCCAGGGCCAGGTCGCCCCGGTCTGAATCCACGCGTATAGACTACGCCTTTTGCAGTTCCTGCCAGCGGATCAGGCCGCCCAGCGCTTTGGCGGCTCGCACGATACTCGGGTAGGTGGCGATACCAGCCTTCCAGCAGAGTTCCTGGAACTCCGCTGACTGGGTGAACCCGTCGGTGGTGGTTGGCGGACGGATCGCGATGACGATCGGCGTCCCGGTCTCTTCGATGATGCGCTTGAGGCCATTCACCTGCTGGACCATCTGGGTCCGCATGTCGGTGACGCGGCTCGAAGGACCGCCTCCGCCGAAGCTCGTATGGAACAGGATGACATCGCAGTTCGGCGCCTTGGCGCAGGGCATCAGGGTTCCTTCGAAGCCCTGCTCTTCCCACATCGCCACCGTGTCGATCGGGTTCCGGACGCTTGTCCCGGCGTCCCGGGTCACCTTCTGGATTTCCGCCTGGGTCTCCGGCAGAAGCGCCGGTACCTTGAGGCCCGCGGCATCGAGGTCGTCGGCTGCCTGCACGCTCACACCACCGCCGCCACCGACGACGACCACGTTCGGGCCGCGGAGGTTCTTCACGAAGCGAAAGGTAACCGCGGCATCGACCAGGTCGTCGACGCTGTCGACACGGAGTGCGCCTGCCTGCCGGCAGAGAGCGTCAAAGATGTCGAGGGACCCCGCGAGCGAGGCCGTATGTGAGTTCGCGGCTCGCGTGCCCGCCTCCGTGCGGCCGCCCTTCAGGATGGCCATCGGCTTCTTTGCTGCCGCCCGGCGGATCGCCCGGGCGA
>DATCGT010000290.1:0-22396 GCA_036508775.1 Tepidiformaceae bacterium
ATCCTCCAGTTTGGCGATGGCGGCATCGCCCCGGGCCACGATTTCCGCCGGGAGAATCGCGTCCCCCTGGTCGGCGAGGATGTTGAGAAAGTCCGCCTGCGGTGTCTTGAGTTTGAACTGGACGGTCTGGTCGTCGATCGCGGTGACCGAGTCAATGTTCACGTAGTTCCCACCGCGGGGGGCCTGCGCACCGAGGGCGCGGATCCGGTCGAAGCTCGCCTTCACGTCCTGCGCCACGACCGGGCGGCCGTTCACCGGCGCCCGGTTCTGCCAGGTCGCCTCCTGCCGGAGCTTGAAGGTCACCGTGGCACCGTCGAGCTGCTCCGGGAGTGCCACCGCCAGGTCCGCCTCGGCGAGGTAGGGTGCGGCGGCCGACCAGCGAACCAGCGTGTTCCCCGTCCATTGCCAGAGCAGCAACTCCGCAGCAGTCTTCGCGCGCTGGACGTCGAGGATTGACCCGACAGGACCACCCAGGGTCCGCAGGACCCCGCCGCGCTGGGGCGTCAGCGTGACCGGCGCAGCGCTCGCCCCCGGCGTTTGCGTCGAGTCGCCGCCACACCCTACGAGCGCGGAGGCGGCCAGTCCGGCCGAGGTTGCTACACCAGCACCAAGCAGCCGACGGCGAGTTACCGGCGAGTGAAGTGTGTCGCGGCGTGCAGTCATGGACGCGAGAGACTCTCCCCGAGGAGCGCTTCACGCGCCTCCGCCACAACGTAAAGCGACCCCGTGATGCAAACCAAATCGCCCGGCCCGGCGTGCCCGAGCGCCACGTCGATTGCGCTCGCAACCGACTCCTCGGCGACGGCCGCCGGGCCCAGGAATCCCACCTCCTGGACCATTACCTGTGGGTCCATGGCGCGTGGACTGTGGAAGCCGCAGCAGATGATCAGATCGGCGATGCTCGCGAGCTTGAATCCTATGGCGCGCAGGTCCTTGTCCCCCATGACGCCGAGGATGATGAAGTAGCGTTTCACCTCGAAGTGGTCGCGCAGCCCTTCCACCAGTGCGGCGGCGCTTTCCCCGTTGTGAGCACCGTCAGCCACGATGAAGGGATCCTGTCCCATCACTTCCATGCGTCCGGGGACCCGGGTGTGAGCGATCCCCTCGGAAATGGCCAGGTCGGAAATCTCGTGACCACGAGCGCGGAGTGCATCCGCGACCGCGACCGCCGTTGTCGCATTCTCCACCTGGTGCCGCCCCAGCATCGGGGTTCGAAACTCCCGCACGCCCTCCGGTCCCCGAATCGAGAACAGCTGGCCGAACACGTGCTTCTCCAGAACGGTGGCCTCGTAACGGTTGCCAACGTAGACGAACTCGGCTCCGACCTCCTGGCAGCGTCGCCGGACGACATCGACCACGGCCGGATCATGTTGCATCGCAAGGACGCACGTGCAGCCCCGCTTGATAATTCCAGCCTTGTCGGTCGCGATGGCGACCGTCGTGTCGCCAAGGATTGCTGTGTGTTCAAGCGAGATCGGCGTGATCACGACCACGTCCGGCGACGCGAACACGTTGGTGGCGTCGAACCTACCGCCGAGCCCCACCTCCACAACCTGCCAGTCCACCTTCTTCAGCTGAGCCCGGACGAGCCAGAAGAAGAGCGCAGTCAGGACACCGAACGTGCTGGCACTGCCGTGCACACTCTCCTGCTCAGCAACGACCATAGGCTTGATCGCATCGATCCCTGCCGCGAACTCTTCGGGGGACACGGCTTCGTCGCCGATTGCGATTCGCTCAGTGAACGAGTGCAGATGCGGACTGGTAAAGAGAGCTGTCTGAAGCCCTTGCCAGCCGAGGATCCCGGCAACCATTGAGGCGGTGGAGCCCTTCCCCTTGGAGCCGGTGACGTGAATAACGCCGCGCCCGATCTGCGGGTCGTTGAGCCGCGAGAGGAGCGAGCGGACCGACTCCAGGCTCATCGTCGGATTGGCTGAGGCCTGGTGGCCCCGCTCCATATCGGACAGGCTGAGCAGGTAGTCCACGGCCTCGGAGTAACTCACTGGACCATTTTATGGGCACGCCCTCTATTGGGGGGCGCAGGCGAGGTTCACTCGCGGTTCTCTTCCCGGTAAGCGTTGTCCAGGTACAGCTGGAGGCGCTCTTCGGCCGCCGTGACGGCCGCCCGGGCCTCCTCACGAACAGGCGGGTCGCCGGAGTCGCGTTCCACGACGCGTTCGAACTGGCGACGCACCTTGTTCAACTCCTCCTCCAGGCTTTCGACCTCGGCGAAACGATAGTCGTGCGACTGCTCCTCGCGGCCGATGTGGTCGACGAGCTTCCTCGCGCTCTTCTGGACCTGCAGGTATTCGTCACGCCGCGCGGCCTCGAACCGGTGCTGAAGGGCTCGTTCGTCAGCGGCAGTCAGCGCGGAGGCGTTCAGGGAAATAGCCGTACCGCCGCCATCAGCGATCCGGTCCGCGATCTGGAGGAGAGCCTCCCGGTGTCCTGGCGTCGCGGGCAGCGCGTAGAGACCGTCCCCAAGAGTGACGGCGCCTCGTTGCTTCAGCGCCCTCCATGTGGCGACACGCAGGGCGCTCGGGTTGGTGGGCACGTGGTAGGAGATCAGGAGCCAATCGGACATAGCGTTTTCCCGAGCCGAATGTTACCGGGGTTGAGCGACGTGAGAAGCAGCCGACCGGCTCATCCACCGATCGGTCAGCCGATACTAGCCTGCAGCAGGGGTGACCTCGTAGCCCGGGACGAACTTTCGCCACTCAGCCTGGTGGCCCAGGTACTGGAAGAAGGTGTAGTAGATCGAAACCCGCGGAGCGCCGGGCGCTCTGCTCATGATCATGTGGGCTTCCGACGGCGTGCGCCCGGCCTTCCGGTGATTGCACGGTTTGCAGGCGCTGACGAGGTTCTCCCAGGTGTGCGGGCCGCCGCGATGCCGGGGCATGACGTGGTCGAGAGTCAGATCACGCGTCTGACGACCGCAATACACGCACGCCCAGTTGTCCCGGGCGAAGATCTCTTTGCGGGTAAGGCGGACCTTTGGCCGGGGACGGCGAATGAGGTTGATGAGGCGAATGACGGAGGGGAGAGGGAAGACATTCGACGCCGAATGCACCGCGCCGCGGGCCGCCTCGATGATTTCCGCCTTGCCGCAGAGCACAAGGACTACGGCGCGCCGCACGTTGCATACATTGAGCGGCTCGTAGTTCTGATTCAGCACGAGAACGGAACTTGACTCCATTCACACTGCCGCCTTGCTGCGCATCCTAGCAAAGGCGAAGAAAACTACGCAATTAACAAGGATTCACACACCGGCGCTGTGACGGCTCCAGAGCCGCAAGGTCTCGCGCAACTGGGCCTGGGCCGAGGGCTCCAGGTCGACGCCTTCGAGGACGCAGTCTTCGAGGTGCTTGTCGAGGATGAGCAGTCCCGCCTGTTCGAGCCCCGAGCGGGCGGCGAGGAGCTGGGTCAAGACGTCTGTACAGGCCCGCTCCTCCTCGAGCATCTTCCGAAGGCCGCGAATCTGGCCTTCGACGCGAGCGAGGCGATCAAGGAGCTTCTTTTCTTCTTCGGCTTGCATTTCTGGGGCTCCTGGACCCTTGACGGCGCATACCCCTGTGGGGTATATTCGGTACATCTTCTGGGCTTCAGAATCAGTCTAGCCCAAAAACACCGGGAGCAAGAGCAATGGCAGAGATTCGCGAAGTAACAGACACAACCTTCGATAGTGACGTCGTGAAAGGCGATCTGCCGACCCTGGTCGACTTCTGGGCTCCCTGGTGCGGTCCCTGCCGCATGGTCGCTCCGATCGTCGAAGAACTCGGCGACGAGTACGCCGGCAAGGTCAACTTTTTCAAGATGAACACCGACGAGAACCCGGCCGTTCCGACCAAGTTCGGCATCCGCAGCATCCCGACGCTCCTCGTCTTCAAAGACGGGAAGCTCGCTGGCCAGATCGTCGGCTATCGGCCGAAGAGCGACCTGAAGAAGCGCCTGGACGAAGTCCTCAACTAACCCCAATCACGCACAGTCTTCGAAGCCCTGGCACGCTGGTGACCAGGGCTTCGTCGTGCTTAACATTGCGGCACCGGGGCGGCTGCTAGGGTGCCTGTATGCCCTTCTACGAGTTTCGATGCAGAGTCTGTGGAAGCCGTGCAGAAGTCTTCACCCGCAGAATGGACACCGCCTTCACTCCGCCGGTCTGCGGGGCAATAGCGACAGGTGAAGCAACCGCCCATGAGATGCAGCGCATCGTCAGCCTGTTCCTCCGCCACCTGACGGAGGCGGACAAGGTCGCCGCGGCAGAGGCGAAGTACGGCAAGGAAGTCAACGCCGCGCTGGGAGCGACGCCTGATGTGGGGAAGCTCTCGCGACGCTACGAAGGGCTGGCAAAGAGCCTTCCTCGCCCGGACGACAGGTAGCCCGGTTTTCCTACCCGAACCGCGGGGCACCCCCTATACTCCCGATAACGCGACCGGCGGGGCAGAGGTGCGATTCCTGTGAGCGAAACGTCGACCTACCGATCAGAGCTGGTTTCGCGGATTCGCCGTACGACCGATGACCTCGGATGGGCCGTGCGAGGAATCGCGGCCGAACAATGGATCTACCAGCCAGCGGGGCAGTGGTCGATCCACGAACACCTCTCCCACATGCGAGACATGGAGCAGGAGGTCTACCTGCCGCTGCTCCGCTGGGCGACCGTGCCCGACATGCTGGACCCTCGAGACTACAACCGCCGGGAATGGCTCGACCGCCGCTACCGGCCCGACGAGTCGCTCGCCGGGATCGTGAATGACATCGCGAAGATTCGTGACGAGGAACTTCTCATCTTCCGCGAGATGAGCGACCTGACCTGGACTCGGGTCCGGACCGACACGCGCTGGGGGCCGCTTACCTGCCAGTGGATCGCGGAATTGATGTACCGGCACGTGCTCGACCACCTTCAGAACATCATGGGGCTGCTCCAGGACCTGCATCTCGCGGCAGTCCGGCCAAACCAAACGCCGACAATCATCGGCGGAGTGATTGGAGGCACGGAACCCTGATGCGGATTCGCAGCACGATCCTGATCCCGGCCAGCGGCGAGGGCCTCGACGAAGCTCTGGCGTCAGAAGCAGATGCAATCGCACTGACCCTGAACGACGCCAGGAAGGCAGTTGGCACGCTGCGCTCGGCCGCCACCGTGGCGCTCCCGCGCATTCGAGCTGCGGGAAAACTGGCCGTTGCGATCGTCAACCACCCCCGGACGGAACTCCTGCGCGACGACCTCGATGCCCTCGTGACTCCCGACCTGTCGGCGGTGTTCCTCCCGCATGCGAGCGAGCCGCAGGATGTGCGCGACCTGGCCGTATTGCTTCGCGAATTTGAGTACACGCGTGGCATCGAGCCGGGAACAGTCGCCGCCTTTCCGGTAATCGACAGTGCCGTCGGGCTCCTGCGAGCTGTTGAGATTGCGGGCGCGGCCCCTCGGGTCGGCGGGCTCGTCTTCGACGCCGCGGGATATGCCGAAGACATCCACGCGCGGCACGAAGAACATGGTCCGCGTCTTGCGTACGCCCGGGGCCTGGTGGTCGCGGCGGCGCGGGCGCATGGCGGCCTGCCGCTCACGAGAGTCAGCGGGCTTGATCTGCTGATCCAGGCGCACACCGGGTTTGCCGGCGCGGTCTTGCCCGAGGGCCGGGCTGCGGGCGCGGCCAACAGTGTGTTCGCGCCGATACCGACGACGGTCGAGCGCCTGCAAGCCGAGGCCAAGGCGTACGAGGCCGCGCACGCCGACGGAGCTACGGTTGCTCGGCTCGGGCTTCGAGTGGTCGATTCACCCCGCGCTCGCAGCGCGCTTCAGCGCCTCGACTGAACCGGGCTTCCTTCAGGCGGGCTGGTCGGCAGCCCACCGGGCCGCGAGGGCTTCGAGCAACTCCGCGGCGTTCCGCATTGATACGTCGTGGTCGGGTTCGAGGCTGGTGAGGGCGAAGACGCCGGAACCCGCCACGTCAGACCGACCGCAGAACACCACGACCGGGGTGCCCGCTTCCCGCGCCAGATCCCGGATCCGTCCGGTGGTTTTGCCGCGGCTCGATTGCGCGTCGAAGCTCCCTTCACCGGTCACTACCACATCAGCCTGCGCGAGACGGGCGCGGAGGTTCGTCGCCTCCGCGACGATAGTGAAACCACTCTCGACGCGTGCCCCCAGGAACGCGACAAGCCCGGCGCCCAATCCGCCGGCTGCCCCTCCACCGGGAATCGTGGCGACGTCGACCCCGAGCGACCGCTTTACCACCGCGGCATACCGAACGAGGGCACCTTCGAGCACTTCGACCTGTCCCGGGCTCGCGCCCTTCTGTGGGCCGTAGATAGCGGCGCAACCATCGGGTCCGAGCAAAGGGTTGGTGACATCGTTGGCGACGATGACTTCGAGGCCTTCTAGCGCCGCTGGCCTCTGCCAATCGATGCGGGCAAGGCCAGCAAGGGCAGCCCCACCGGGCGCCAGCGGCCTTCCCGCATCGTCGAGGAAGCGGGCCCCAAGTGCCCGGGCCATCCCTGCGCCGCCGTCTGTGGTCGCCGAGCCTCCCAGGCCAACAACCAGACGCGATGGGGCGGTCGCGACGGCCGCCATGATCAGCTGTCCGACGCCGAACGAATCCGCCCGGAGGGGGTCGAGTTCTCCTGGCGACAGGTGATAGAGCCCGTTCGCCTGAGCCGCTTCGACGACGGCGGTGCGATCGGCGCGGACCACCGCGAACCTTCCGAGGACTTTGCGTCCGAGCGCGTCCTGCACCACCTCCGCCGACGTGTCGGCGGTTACCGCCCGGCGAAGCGCATCGATGAACCCGGGACCGCCGTCGGAAAGAGGGAGGACATCGAGTTGCCATGCGGGCTGTGCGGCGCGAATCCCGGCCTTGATGGCCGCGGCGGCCTCATCGGCGCTCAGGCTGCCACGAAACTCCTGGGGAGCAATCAGCACACGCACCCGGCGAGCGTAGCGGGCTCAGGCGGCCAAAGACAGTAGCGTCGTTGGTTGCTTCTGGAGTGAGCGCTTCTTTTCCTTCCGAAAACGAGCGGTAAGGGACCACCAATCTCCACAAGCCGTAGCGGGCGTACGATAGGTTGACTTCCCCGAGAAGGCCTTTTCCATGTACTTCCGTGCCTCGTTCCTGGTCCTGGGAGCCGTTTTGCTGTGTTCCGCATGCAAGAGCGGACCTTCATACGCGACGAACAAGTCCGACGACTCCTACGACCTGCAGGCTATGGCGCTCGCAGAAGAGGACCTGCCGGCCGGGTACCTCCAGCAGGATGCGCGAATCTTCAACAACCAGGACTGGGCTGCGGTGATGCCCCCGGGCGACGACCCCCAGGGGGTGCAGAGTAAGCTCGACGCCGAGGGACGCATCAGCGGAGCGGCAGCGATTTTCAGCTGGGACAACCCGAGCGAGCACCTCGGACGTCCATACCAGATCGCAGCGCAGAGCACCCTGTACACGAACGCCAGCGACGCGAGCAAGGCACTTCAGCAGTACTTCTGTGATCTCCTGATCGACCCGACGAACCCGCAGATTACCGACTTCAAGGTCACGGGACTTGGGGAGGAGGCGGTCGGGTTCATGTCAACCACGCCGGTCCAGGGCTTTGGCAACTCTGTCGACGTCGCGGTTTGCTTCCGTACGGGCAGAATCCTTCACGCGGTCGTCCAGAGTGGCCTCGAGGGCACGCAGGATGTCGCGCTCGACGTTCGCCTGGCGCAGAAGATGCTCGCGCGAGTGGACGACGCCTTGAACGGCCGGACCACACCCACCGTCCCAGGCCAGGGTGGAGCGGCTCCCTCGCCGACTTCGAGCGCGTCGCCGGTCGGGACGGCTTCGCCGGTGCCGAGCGCTTCGCCGTCGACATCTGCATCACCGGCTTCGAGCCCGGCGGCCACAGCCGCCGCCTCGGCGACGCCAAAAGCAGGGAACTAGCCCGGGTTCGCGGCCCGTAGCGCGTATGTCGTTCGGCCGCGAGCGCAGAGCCGACCCTGTTCATCGATGATGCTGACCTCAGCTACGGCGAGGCTGCGCCCCTTCTTGATTACCGTCGCCTCAGCGAAGACGCGGTCACCAAGAGCCGGGCGTAAATAGCTGATACTGAGTTCCGCCGTCCCCGCGAACTGATCGCCGGGCTGCCGGGTGGCCGAAAGCGCCTCGAGCATAACGATGTCGACCATCGTCGCCAGCAGGCCGCCGTGGACACTGCCGCCAATCCCCCCGAGGGTCAGGCCGCTGGTCTTCATGGCAATACGAGCGAAGCCGGGCCGCACCTCCTCCAGCGTGATCCCGAGGGCACGGTGAAGCGGATAGTCGTTGAAACCGCGGCGAGCCTCGGGAGACGTCAACGGATCCCTACCGCCCCTGACCCACCATCGCCAGGGCCAGGTTGATGAGGGTCCGAACGGAATAGCCGCTGGCCCCCTTCGAGATCCAGCCCTTCTCGCTCGCCATCATGTCGACGCTCGCGATGTCGAGGTGCACCCACGGGGTATCACCGACAAACGGTTCGAGGAACTTCGCGGCGGCGATAACGCCGGCGCCCCGGGTGGTCGAGTTCTTCAGGTCCGCGACGTCGCTCTTGATGTACTCGTCGTATTCCTTCCACATCGGCAGGCGCCAGGTCTTCTCGCCGGACAGCACGGCCGCCGCCTCAACTCTCCCGGCAAGCTCGTCGTTGTTGGTCATGACGGCATAGGCGGTGTCGCCGAGGACATGAGTAGCGGCGCCGGTCAACGTGGCCACGTCGACGATGTGGGTGGCGCCGAGTTCGACGGCGTAGCAGAGGCCATCCGCGAGCACGAGCCGTCCCTCGGCGTCGGTATTGATGATCTCGATCGTGCGGCCGTTCATCGCAGTCACCACATCACCGGGCTTGCTGGCGTTCCCGCCAGGCATGTTCTCGGTGCAGGGGGCGATTGCCATGATGTTCGACTTCGGCTTGAGCGCGGCCACTGCCTGCATTGCCGCAATCACCGAGGCGGCGCCGGTCATATCGGCCTTCATTGCCTCCATGTTCGCGGCGGGCTTGATGCTGATACCGCCGGTGTCGAAGGTAATCCCCTTCCCTACCATGGCAAGGTCATACCCCTCCCCGGGACGGCCGCGGTAGCTGATCCGAACGAGCTTCGGGGGCTGGGCGCTGCCTTTCGCCACGGATAGCAACGAGCCCATCCCCTTGCGCTCCATATCGGCGCGTTCGAGCACCTCGAATTCGAGACCGGCGTTCTTGGCCATCTCACCCGCACGGGTCGCGAGGTCCGTCGGGGTAAGGTGGTTGGAAGGCTCATTTGCCAGGTCGCGGGCGAAGTTCGTGGCCCGGGCAAGAATCGCTCCTCGGTCAGCGGCCGCGGTCATCGCGGCGAGCTTCGCGGCGCCAGCTTCGAGGATGACGAAAAAATCGAGAACGTCGAGGTCGTCGTTGCCCTTGCTCTTGTGCTTGGTGAACCGGTATTCACCGAGGAGGGCGCCTTCAGCGATAGCCTGGGCGCAGGCGGCCGGATCGAGTCCACCGATTCCGGCGCCGTGAGCGATCGTCGCGACGGTCTTAATCCCGGGCTTCCGAAGGTATCGCACCAGTCCGGCAGCCAGGTTCCGAATCGCGTCGACATCAAAGGCGGACTGCTTCCCGAGTCCGACGACAAGTACGCGGGGCGAGGGGATCTTTCCTGACGTGTGAATGAGCGTGTATTCGCCGCTCTTGCCGCGAATGTCGCCCTGGCCAATTAGCTGGCTAATCGTGCCGCCGAGGGCGGCATCAACCGCCCCGGTCGCTCCGCCGGGTACGGTTACACCCTCGAAGAGGTTGACGACAATCGCATCGGCATGGGATTTCGTGATGTCTCCGGCTTCGACTCGTACTTCCACCTGTTCCCGCCTTTACGACTCTGGTAGTTTGGAGGCTGAAGTGTAGCCTTCCGCCCGTCCCGGGCAAAGCGAAGGAACGGGTAATTGGAGGAAGCGCGAGTGGCGGTCCTCGAAGGCAGATCCCTGCGGAAACACGCCTCGTCGGCGTGGCGGGTCACACATCGCATCGGCCTGCAAGAAGCCGTCGTGGTGGTCGTGTCGTTCCTGATCTATTTCACGATCCGCGGGTCGGTCGTCGACCGGGCGGGCGAGGCGATGGTCCGCGGCTTCGCGGTAATCTCTTTCGAACAGCGGCTGGGTTTCAACTGGGAACTGCGTATGCAGTCCTGGATTATCGACAGCTACTTCCTGATCCGCGCGATGAACTGGATTTACTTCTGGGCGCATATGCCGCTCATCGTGGTGCTGGCCGTCTGGCTTTACATCCGACACCGGTCGACGTATTTCCTGGCCCGCAACGCATTCCTCGCATCCGGCGCTATCGGCGTGGTGATCTACGCGCTCTTCCCCGTCGCGCCGCCGCGCCTCATTCCTTTCGGGGGCTTCGTCGACACCATGGCTGTCTTCGACAAGGTCGGATACCAGGCCGAGGGATTGAAGGCGTTCGTGAACCCATTCGCGGCGATCCCAAGCCTCCACTTCGGCTGGTCGTTGCTCATGGGGCTGATGGTGATGAAGGTCCAGCGCAACCCGGCAGCCTGGACTTTCGGAATCGCCTGGCCGGTGTTGATGTTCTTCTCGGTGGTCACGACGGGGAACCACTTCATCATCGATGCGGTCTTGGGCGGCATCGTTGCCATGGCAGGACTGTTGATCGCCTTCGCCATCGAGCGTTACCTGCCCGCCGCGCGCTCGCGGATGTGGACTACCGGGCGAGACGCCGGACTCCCGGAGACATCCGTCACGGTGCATGAGCCATGAATTTCGTCCTAATCTTCGGTCCGCCGGCAGTTGGCAAGACGACGGTTGGGCAGGAGCTTGCCCACCTGACGGGTTATCGGCTCCTGTTCAACACGATGACTGCCGAACCCCTCCTCGAGATCTTCCCCCGGGAAACGCATGAGTTTGGGACGCTGAATTCCGAATTCCAGACACGGATTGTGGAAGAAGCCGCGAAGGCCGGGCTCAATCTGATCAACACCGCAGTCTGGGCCTTCGACAGCGCCACCGATGCGGCGGTGATGCGGGCACGGCAGGAAGTCGCCACCCGGCACGGCGCCACGGTCCACCTCGTCGAACTGTGCGCTCCCCTCGACATCCGGCTCGAACGCAACCGTCACGAGACCCGGTGGCGCCAGAAGCCGCGCCAGCAAGAAACGCTGACCGACGAAGTCCTGGCGGACCTCGACCGGCGATACCGAATGAACAGCCAGGGGGAGTTCGCCCGGCACCCCCACTACATCAGGATCGAAAACAGCAAGACGCCGGCCGAGGACGTGGCCTGGCGCATTTGCCAGTCGTTCGGCTTCCCGGTGGTCAGTTAGCTTCGAGCAGACGTCGCACGAGGCTGAGCGATGGCTCAAGCGGGTAGCGCGTGTCCACGACGAGCGCCGGCATGGTGAACGGCTGCGCGCGAAGCTTCATTTGGTCGTAGATCGCCTCAGTAGCTTCTGAGAAGCCTTTCCGTGGCATCTCAAGGCGAGCGCGGATCACGTCCTCGGGCGCAACAAGCCGCACCGCGACCAGGGGGACGCCACGGTTGCGGGCGAGTCGCACAAAGCGCCGCCGGTCGCGGCCAGTGAGGTTCGTCGCGTCGATGATGGCGACACGTCCGGCGGCGAGGGAAGTGGCGGCCCGCTGTTCGATTGTCGCAAAGACCTTTGCACTTTCAGCCGGGTGGTAGGTGGGCCGGCCTGACAATTCGAACCGCACGGCATCGCTTTCGAAGTGATCGGCGGGCAGAAGATCGGCAAGGAGGCGGGCGAATGTCGTCTTGCCGGAGCCGGGAAGGCCCGAGAGTAGGACCAGCCCCGCAGAGGTCAAATTGCCCGTGGTCATAAACGTATGCTAGCCTGAGCTTGTTGATCTAAAGGCAAAGGAAGACGCAAGGACAAGGTTGCTGACCAAAGAGCGCAAAGACGACCTGATCAAAGAGTTTGCGGTCCACGATGGCGACACCGGATCACCTGAGGTTCAGGTAGCGGTGCTGACCGAGCGAATCAAGTATCTGACAACTCACCTCAAATCAAACAAGCACGACTTTCACACGCGTCGCGGCCTGTTGAAGCTCGTCGGCCAACGTCGCCGCCAGTTGCGGTATCTCAATGACCGCGACGTAAATCGCTACCGAGAACTAATCGGGAAACTCGGCCTCCG
The DNA here is from genome assembly GCA_036508775.1 of Tepidiformaceae bacterium. Lineage (GTDB taxonomy): Bacteria > Chloroflexota > Dehalococcoidia > Tepidiformales > Tepidiformaceae > JBGPOS01. The sequence continues at coordinate 12,153 of DATCGT010000290.1, forward strand.
CAAATAGCGGGGGCCTTGTTCGTCTTCAGCGCAGCAGCCGGTCTGGACCCCAACACCTTCTCCTTTGCCAGCGTCCCCCAAACAGCGGGACGAGCGCTTCACCGTGGCCGGTAAGACCGAAGCACCGGAGCGCAGGCACAACAGGAACGATAGAAAGAGAAATGAAAACGTACGAACTCGAAGTCGGGGGGAAGACCCTCACAATCCAGCACGGCATCCTCGCCAACCAGGCGAACGGATCCGTCACCGTCCGTCTCGGGGACACCGTTGTCCTCGTCACGGTATGTATGGCGGAGGCGCGCGAAGGGATCGACTTCTTTCCCCTAACGATTGATTACGAAGAGCGGCTCTACGCCGTCGGCAAGATCCCGGGAAGCTTCCCCCGCCGCGAAGGCCGGGCCAGCAACGATGGCATCCTGGCGATGCGCCTGACCGACCGACCATTGCGGCCGCTGTTCCCGAAGGGTTTCCGCAAGGAGATCCAGGTTGTCGGCATGACCCTTTCGGCCGACCGCGAGAACCAGCCCGACACGCTGCTCACCATCGGCGCCAGCGCTGCCCTGGGCATCAGTGACATTCCCTTCAACGGCCCCGTAAGCAGCGTCCGCGTTGCGCGCCTCGACGGAAAGTTCATCGTGAACCCCACCTTCCAGGAATGCGAAGCGGGCGACCTGGACATCATCGTCGCCGGCACCAAGGAAGCCGTTGTCATGGTCGAAGCGGGCGCGAAGCAGTGCCCCGAAGAAGCCGTGCTCGAAGCGATCGAAGTCGCGATGGAAGCCAACCGGCAGATCATCGCCCTGCAGGAGCAGATCATCGCTGAAGCGGCGCCGGTGAAGAAGCCATTCACGCCGATCGTCGAGAACGAAGCCGCCGTGAAGGCGGTCAGCGACCACCTGAAGAGCCGGATGGACGAAGTCGTCGCGACCGCAGCAAGCGAGCGAAGCGACGCGAACAAGGCAATCCGCGAAGAACTCCAGGCCAAGCTAGGCGAGAAGTTCACCTCAGCCGAGATCGGCGAGGCGCTCTACCAGGTCATCAAGAAGGCGATGCGAAAGCAGATCCTTGAGAACGGCAAGCGCGCCGATGGTCGCGAAGTGACACAGATCCGGCCGCTCGACATCCACGTCGGCGTCCTTCCCCGGACGCACGGCACCGGGCTCTTCGCGCGGGGCGAAACCCAAGTTCTGACAGTGGCCACGCTTGGCGGCCTGAGCATGGCTCAGAAGCTCGACACGCTGAACCCGGACGCGTCGAAGCGTTATATGCATCACTACAACTTCCCGCCGTACTCGGTCGGTGAAGTCCGTCCGATGCGCGGCCCGGGACGCCGCGAGATCGGCCATGGCGCCCTCGCTGAGCGCGCGCTTGAGCCGGTCCTGCCATCGACCGATGAATTCCCCTACGCGCTCCGCGTAGTGAGCGAGGTCATGTCCTCGAACGGCTCGACCTCGATGGCGAGTGTCTGCGGCAGCACCCTCGCACTGATGGACGCAGGCGTGCCAATCTCGGCACCGGTGGCCGGGATCGCCATGGGCCTGATCATGGGTGAGGACGGTAAGTACACGGTCCTCACCGACATCGCCGGCCAGGAAGACTTCATGGGCGACATGGACTTCAAGGTGGCCGGGACGCGCGCCGGGATCACGGCCCTTCAGATGGACATCAAGATCGGTGGTGTCTCACGAGAACTGCTGACCACCGCGCTCGCACACGCCAAGGACGCACGCGAATTCATCCTCGATCGGATGATGGAAATCATCGCTGAGCCCCGCGAGGACGTCTCCAGCTACGCGCCAAAGATGTACCGCATCCACATCAACCCTGAGTTGATTGGCACGGTCATCGGCCCGGGCGGCAAGATGATTCGCAAGATCCAGGAAGAGGCCGGCGGAGCCACTATCGACATCGAGGAAGACGGCACCGTCTTCGTCGGTGGCATCAACGAAGAAGTCGCCCGCAAGGCGATCGGGATGATCGAAGGCCTCACCAAAGAGGTGAAGGTCGGCGAGATTTACACCGGCAAGGTCACCCGCCTGTTGAACTTCGGCGCGTTCGTCGAGTTTCTCCCGGGCAAGGAAGGCCTCGTCCATATTTCACAGCTGGCGGAAGACCACATCGACCGCGTGGAAGACGCCGTCGACGTTGGCGACGAAGTCACCGTGATGGTGAGCGAAGTCGACAACCTCGGCCGGATTAACCTTTCGCGGCGCGCAGTGCTTCTCGGCGAGGAGCCCCCTCCCGCGAGCGCGACGAGCAGCAGCGGCGGCGGACGCCCTCCGCGGAGCGGTGGCTTCGGTGGCGGACGACCCAGCGGCGGTGGCGGTGGCGGCGGTCGAGGACCGCGCCCCGAGCGAAGCGGCGACGATCGTGGCGGCGGACAACGTCCCCGCAGCGGTGGCGGCGGCTTCGGTGGCGGTCGACCGGGCGGTGGCGGCGGCGGCAGCGGATTCGGCGGCGGTGGCCGCAACGGTCCGAGCACGCCACTGGGCGGTGTCAGCCGCGGTTGGACGCGACGTACGGACGGGGACAACGAGCCACCGGCTCCTCCTCCTCCTCCTCGTCCCGGCCTTGGCGGCGTGGGCAACTACGGGGACGACGACTAGTCCCCAGAGCAGTTCTTGAAACCCGGAAGGGGGCGCGGAATCCGCGCCCCCTTCTTGTTGCCATCGAGGTCATTGGCACCACGGCGTAAAGCCCATATGGTGCGGGCTGCAGGAACATCTTCCGGAGGGCAGTCCAGTGCAGGAAATGACCGGCGGCGAAGCCGTTGTCGAGACGCTCAAGGCGCTGGGGGTCGAGCACGTGTTCGGCATCGTCAGCGTCCACAACATCCCGATTTACGACGCGATCCTCCGCAAAGGGGGAATCACGCCGATCAGCGTCCGGCACGAGCAGGGTGCCCTCCACGCCGCTGATGGTTATGCCCGCGTAACCGGGAAGCTGGGCGTCGCGATTACGAGTACCGGGCCAGGAGCAGCCAACTCGATCAACGGACTCTTCGAAGCGGGGTTCGCTTCGTCACGGGTGATGATGATCACCGGGCAGATCGACTCCACCTTCTACGGGAAGGGCAAAGGGTTCCTGCACGAAGCCGAACAGCAGCTACAGATGCTCCGTTCTGTGACACGTCGCACCGAGAGTGTGCGACGGACCGAGGACATCCCGGATGCGCTGCTCCGCGTGGCAACCGACGTCAGTACCGGACGCCCGCAACCAGGGGCGATCGAGATCCCGATCGATTTCCAGTACGGCAGTGCGAACGTCGACATCCCACACATCGAATCGTGGCCACGCGTCCAGCCGAAGAAGGAAGCGATCTCCGCGGCAGCGAAGGCGCTCTCGGAGGCGGTCCGGCCGTTGATCTGGGCGGGCGGGGGCGTCCTGACGGCCGGCGCTGAGGCGGAACTCCAACAGCTCGCCGAGGCCCTGGGAGCCCCGGTCGTCACATCGGTCAATGGGCGCGGCACCCTCCCCGAAGACCACCCGCTATGCCTCGGTCCACTATCCGCGCAGCCGGCGATGGACCCGGTGATCAGCAAGGCCGACGTCATCCTCGCTGTTGGAACCCGGTTCCAGGCGGGATCGACACGGAACTGGACGCTCAAGATCCCGGGAAGGCTTATCCACCTGGATGCCGACCCGGGGGTCATTGGGCGGAACTACCCGGCGGCGATCACCGTGCTGGGCGACGCGCGTCTCGGCCTCAGCGGCATCCTGCGAAACCTCGACGGGACAAAGGCGGATCCCGCATTCGCGGAGAAGGCGCGCACCCTGCGGGACGACGTCCGGGCGCAAATCCGGCACGAAATCGGGCCGGACCACGAGGCGATCATGGACTCCATGCGCGAACTGCTACCGCGCGACGCCAATATCGTCCGCGATGCGACCGTCCCGGCTTACCTCTGGGGGAACCGGATATTCCCGATTCTCTCCCCCCGCACGTCGCTCAATCCGACGTCCGCGTCGATTGGCCCGGCGCTGCCCCTGGGGATCGGAGCCGCCGTCGGCAACCGCCGGAAGACCGCGATCATCCAGGGCGACGGTGGGTTCATGCTCAACATCGGCGAGCTGGCGACCGCAGTCCAGTACAACCTGCCCGTCATCACCTGCGTCTTCAACGACAAGGGCTACGGCGTCCTCCGTTCCATCCAGTCCCGCACGTTTGAAGGCCGGCAGAACGGGGTCGACCTCGCAACGCCCGACTTTGCCATGGTCGCGAATGGCATGGGGATGAAGGGCGAACGCGTCGAAGGGGTCGATGCCTTCAGGGCCGCGTTCAAACGCGCCGTCGCGCACGACGGGCCTACGCTGCTCGACATCGACATGAGCAAGCTCGTGCCCATGGGCGGCCTCGGTGGCGGCGGACAGCGCCCGGCTCCGCAGCCGGCACGCTAGTCAGATCACAGGATCGGGAGATACTCGTTCAACTCGAAGTCGGTGATGTGGCGGCGGTAGCGTTCCCACTCGATCTTCTTGTTGGCGATGAGGCTCTCGAAGACGTGATTGCCAAGCGCTGAGCGCAGGAAGTCGGACTTCTCGGCGACCTCGATGGCCTCCATGAGGCTACCCGGCAGCATCTCGATGTTGCGGCGAGTGCGCTCCGCCGCTGACATCTCGAACACGTTCTCCTCGACCGGCGGCGGCAGCGGCCGCTCGTTCTCGATCCCGTCCAGCCCGGCCGCCAGCATGACCGCAAACGCCAGGTACGGATTGCAGGCAGCGTCGGGTGAGCGGTACTCGATCCGCGCATGGCCCTCCGTCCCCGGCTTGTATTCAGGGATACGGATGAGGTCGCTGCGATTGCGGCGGGCCCAGCTCAGGTAGACCGGGGCTTCGAAACCGGGCATAAGGCGCTTGTAGCTGTTGACCCACTGGTTCGTGACCAGGGTCATCGCCCGAGAGTTGTGGAGCATCCCGGCAATGTAACCCCGAGCGATGGCGCTCAGGTGGTACGGGTCCTCCGGGTCGAAGAAGGCATTCCGCTCGCCCTTGAACAGCGACTGGTGGACATGCATGCCGCTGCCGTTCTGGTTGGCGACGGGCTTGGGCATGAAGGTCGCATAGACCCCGTTCGTGAGGGCGACTTCCTTGACGACCAACCGATAGGTCATCGCGTTGTCGGCCATCGTCAGGGCATCGGTGTAGCGCAGGGCAATCTCGTGCTGGCTGGGCGCAACCTCGTGGTGGCTGTACTCGACCTCGATGCCCATGGCTTCGAGGGCAAGCACCGTCTCGCGACGGAGATCGCTGGCCGCGTCGGCCGTCTGGTCGAAATAGCCGCCGTGATCGAGCGGTTCAGTGCTCTTCGAGTTCTTGAAGTAGAAGTACTCCAGCTCGGGGCTCACGTAGAACGTGTAGCCCAGGTTCGCGGACCGTTCGAGCTGCTTGCGGAGCACGAATCGTGGGTCGCCCTCGAAGGGGCGCCCGTCGGGCCGGTAGATGTCACAGAACATCCGGGCAACGCCGGGTTCTTTTGGCCGCCAGGGAATGAGCTGGAACGTCGTGGGATCCGGGAGGGCGACCATGTCGGACTCATCGATGCGGGCGAAGCCTTCGATGCTCGATCCGTCGAAGCCCATGCCCTCGTCGAGGGCTTTCTCAAGCTCCTCGACAGTGATGGCGAAGCTCTTCAGCGACCCGATGATGTCGGTGAACCACAGCCGGATGAACTTAATGCCGTTCTCGCGGCAGGCAGAGATTACGTAATTGGCGGATTCGTTCATGAAGCAGCTCCGGAACGTTTACACACGAAGCTAGGATAGCGCGGCTTTGTTACGCGCGCGTTGCCCACCCACGACGGTTCCGAAGAGGTCATACCCGGCGGACTGTTCGATGCGAACCGGGACGCGCTGACCGGCTTTAGCCGCGCCCCGGGCGATCACGAGCCCGTCGACTTCCGGGGCTTCGCGGTAGGTCCGCCCGACGACGACCGGCTTCCCATCTTCATCCTCGCCTGTACCTTCGACGAGCATCGGCAGGGTTCGTCCGACGAAGCGTGCCGCCTGCTTCGCGGCGATGGTCTGCTGCTGGCGCATGAACCGGTCGCGCCGCTCTTCCTTCACCGCTTCCGCGATGTGCCCCGGCAAATCGAAGGCCGAGGTCCACTGTTGCGACGAGTAAGTGAAGCAGCCGGCGTGGTCGAACCGGATCGTCTTTGCGAAGTCCATCAACTCCTTGAACTCGGCCTCCGTCTCGCCCGGGAAGCCAGCGATGAACGAAGTCCGCAGGACGACGTCCGGCATAGCCGCGCGGAGGCCTTCGACAAAGGAGATTACCTTCTCGAGGCTGTGGGGCCGCTTCATGCGACGGAGCACGGCTTCAGAACCGTGTTGCAGCGGAACATCCAGGTAGTGCACCACATTCGGGAGGGCAGCCATCGTTTCGATCAATTCCGGGGTGACCCGGCTGGGGTAGGCGTACATCAGTCGCAGCCAGGTCTCGGGGCCCACCGCCTCGCTCAGGGTTCGCAGGAGGCCGGGAAGGCCGCTGGCTACCGACATGCCAAGATCCTCGCCGTAGGCCGTTGTGTCCTGGCCGACAAGGACCAGTTCCTTCGCTCCCGCGGCGACGAGATGCCGGGCTTCCTTTACCAGGAAGCCGACCGGGGCCGACCGGAGGCCGCCTTTGATTCGTGGAATGACGCAGAAGGTGCAGGGAGCGTCGCAGCCGTCGCTGACCTTCAGATACGCGCTCGGCCCGTTGACCCGGACGTTGCGGTCGGGGATGTCGTGGATCGCATCGACATCGACGCTCAGGAGCCGCGCGACTTCCTGCCATTCACCGACGCCGAAGACATAGTCGACTTCAGGGCTTTCGGTCTTTACGCGACCACCGTAGAGCTGGGTGAGACACCCGGCGACGATGAGCGTCTGGCCGGGTCGTTTGGCGGATGCCAGCTCCTGGATTGCCTCCATGGACTGCTGCTGGCTTTGCTCGATGAAGCCACAGGTGTTCACGATGACCGCATCGGCATCGTGAGGGTTCAACACCGGGAGCAACTCTCCGCCTGTCAGCAGGCGTTCGAGGTGCTCGCTATCCACATCGTTCTTCGGACACCCGAGCGTGACGAGGTGGTAGGTCCGCGGTACGGCCATCAGGGCCCGTCGCTAATGACGATGATGACCGTGCCCCCGTCCTGCTGAATGCCCGGGGCAGGGGCCTGGTCAATGACTGTGTTCTTCGCGGTGGGACTGGTTTTGTGCATCTCATTAGCGGTGTAGCCGGCCTCCGCAATCGCCTTGCGAGCGGTATCTGCCGTTTGCCCCTTCACGTCCGGTACGGTGCCGCGGGTGGTGGGAAGCCCGCTGGTGCCGGATGGGACCGGACTCGAGACACTGGCTACGGGGGTGAACTGCGAAGAGGTCGAGGCGCCAACTTTGGGGGTCGATGCCGAGCCACCGCCGAGCCGGGAAATCAGGAAAGCGACCAGTACGACAAGGATGACCGCCCCGAGAGCCGCGCCCGCGACCGTGAGTGCACGTGCCTGGGCGGCAGGGTCAGCCTTGATGCGATTGGCCGGTGAAGCCACACCAATATCCACGCCGATCGTGGGTTCGGCGGGGAACTCGAGCACTTCCTTCTGGGAGGTTGGGCCCCCGTTACGCGACGGGCGTTGCCAGGTGGGGCGAGCCGGACCGACGGCACTGGGCGGCTGAGCGACCGCAGCCCTCGTGTTCGGACTGGGAGCGTAGGAAGCCTCTTCGTCCCGGGGGAAGAGCGCGAGGACTTCCTGTGGGTCGAGCCCAAGGTATGACGAATAGGAACGCAGGAAGCCGCGCGCGTACACCGGTGCCGGTATTACCTCGAACTGCTCTGCTTCGAGAGCCTGGAGATACCGGCGGGAGATACGCGTGTCGCGCTCTGCATCTTCGAGGGTGAGGCCGCGGGCTTCCCTTGCCCGGATCAGCACTAACCCGAGTTCACTCATGCTTAACCTCGAGGGTATCGGCCACAGTAGCACGGATACGGGATAGGACCTCGCCGGGAATGCATAGTCCCTGCGCACGGGTAGCCAATCCTGTCCGTGGAAATCTATGCAAAGGACGACTACCGGGCACTGATCGGCACGTCGAGCTGATGCTTCCGCAGTTCGGCCATCACCTTCTCGCCTGTCTTCGCATCCGGTTCAACAATGGGCAGCCGGGGTTCGCCGATCGCGAAGCCGAGCTGGCGCATCACGTAACGGATGGTGCTGGGGCTGCCGTTAAGGAAGCAGGCGTCGGTGACGCTCACGAGACGGCGGTGGATCGCCGCGGCCTCAGTCAAACGCCCTTCCAGGACAGCCCGAAGCATGCGCTGCTGCTGGCCGGCGACGATGTGTGAAGTGACGCTGATCGCGCCCCATGCGCCGATGCAGTAAAGCGGGAAGTTGTCGTTGTCGTTGCCGCTCCAGATCTTGAAGTCCGGGACGGCCTCGATGAGCCGGGAGGTGTGCGACAGGTCCCCGTTCGCCTCTTTGTCGCCAACGATATTGGGGACCTCGGCGCAACGGAGGATCGTCTCAACGGTCATGTTGATCCCGGTTCGGCCCGGGACGTTGTACAGGATCACGGGGAGGCTCGTGCTCTCCGCGATCGCGCGGAAGTGCTGGTAGATGCCTTCCTGCGGGGGCTTCAGGTAATAGGGGACGACAGCGAGGATCGCGTCGGCACCGGCCTTCTCGGCAATGCGGGCCAGGTGAATCGAGTGCCGCGTGTCATTTGTACCCGCACCAGCGACGATCGTCGCCCCGTCACCAAGTTCCTCTTTGACCTCGGCCCACAGCCGGGCCTTCTCATCGTCCGTCAGCAGCGGGGCCTCTCCGGTAGTGCCGGAGAGTACGAGCCCATCGTTGCCCGACCGCACAAGGTGAACTGCCAGGCGCCGGGCCTGGGCGTAATCGACGGAGCCATCGGGCAGGTATGGCGTCACCATCGCGGTCAGCAGACGTCCGAGGTCAGTCATCGTGTAGGCTCCGGGTGGGGTGGCCTGTTATTGTAACGCTCCCCCCGCACAGGCGCGCCCCTGTCATCTTATGACAAGATGGCAGCTACCTGCTCACTTCGTCCCGGCTTTGGGATAAGGAACCTGATTCACGAGTTTCGTGGCCGCCGAGGCGATGCCAGCCTTCATGGTGGCCGCGCGTGCGGCATCGATTTTCCCGGCACCGAGCGCTGCATCGATCCGGGCATCAACCGCAGTGGTCATCCCGGAAACCAGGGTCGGCTCGGTCACGCCATGGTCGACCGCCACCTGGGCGGCAGACTTCCCGCCTGCCATTGCCGACCGGAGTGCCGCCGGCGAGATGCCGATCCCCTTCGCCGCTTCGCCGAGTCCAACCTGCGCAATCTTGGCCGGCGCCTTTTGCACAGGCTTTGGTACACGGTTCAGGAAGGTGTCGAGCTCCGTCGGCGCCTTCGCCAGTGCTGCGGCCTGCTGCTCCGAGGTGATCTTCTTCGCCGCCACGGCCTGGTCGAGCCTGGTTTTGAGATCATCCAGAACCGTGGCTTCGACGGTCGCCGGCTTGCCCTGGCTGTCCGTGATCAGCTGCGAGATGGACTTACCCGACGCGAGCCCGGCCTTGACCTGGGCCTGCGTCAGCCCCGAGGCCGCAAGGATGTCCTTTTCCGCCACACCGCGGATCGCGCTCCCGGGCCCTTTCCCGTGGTGGACCTTCGCCGCGAGCGACCCGAGGGGCGCGGCCAAAGACGAGGTGTTCGCCGCCAGTGCGACGCTGCCCCCGCCCAACAGCCCAACCGCGGACACGCCGACTGCAATGATTCGATTCCGCCGATTCAGGCCAAACATGTGCTGCCCCTTCTTGCGCCCGTCCGAGACGACCCGCCCGCGATCCCGTAGTGAAGTCAGTTCGAAGGAGTATGTCCGCCGGCACCGCAAAGGTGACGGGCTGGTTGCAGAAGTGTGTCACGCGCGAACACCGAGGTCATTGGTGCTTCTCAAGCCAACGCCCGCTGAAAAGCAGGAGATTACCCTCGCCGACACGGACGAAAGCGGGAGACGTGGCCACTTCGTTGTGGATGCCCTGCGTGCCAAACGTAAGCGGGGCGTTCTCGAGTTCCCATCGGAGTCCGTTGGTGGTGACACCCACACACGTGCCCAGCGCAACCAGTGAGACCACCGTCCCTGGTGGCGATGCGATCGTGGCTTCGCCATCCACAAGGCTCACTTCGAAGTAGTCGTCGATCAGCCGAACGCGCGCCTTGCCGCGAAAGCGTGTGAGCACGGACAGGTTCGCGAGTGCG
>DATCGT010000291.1:0-8488 GCA_036508775.1 Tepidiformaceae bacterium
TGGCGTTCTTGAGGTCATGAATCAGCTGCGCCAGGTCCTCGATGGAATAGATGTCGTGGTGTGGGGGCGGACTGATGAGGCCCACACCCGGCATCGAATGGCGGACCTCCGCGATCCACGGGTACACCTTGTGACCCGGGAGCTGGCCGCCTTCGCCGGGCTTCGCGCCCTGCGCCATCTTGATCTGTAGCTCGTCAGCGTTGACCAGGTATTCGCTGGTTACACCGAAGCGCCCGGAGGCAACCTGCTTGATCGCGCTGCGGCGCAGATCGCCATTCGCATCCGGGACATAGCGGCGGCGGTCTTCGCCACCCTCACCTGTGTTGCTCTTGCCACCGATGCGGTTCATGGCGATCGCCATGGTTTCGTGGGCTTCGGCGCTAATGGACCCGTAGGACATGGCACCGGTGGCGAAGCGTTTGTACAGGCTCTCGACCGGTTCGACCTCGCTGAGAGGGACCGGGGCGCGGTCGGGCTTCAGTTCGAAGAGCCCGCGCAATGTCGCCATTCGTTCGGACTGATCGTCGACGAGCCGCGTGTATTCCCGGTAGACCTGTTCTTGGCCGGTCCGGGTCGCGTGCTGAAGCTTGAACACCGTGTCCGGGTTGAAGAGGTGATATTCGCCATCGCGGCGCCACTGGTACTGTCCACCCCAGTTCAGCTCGTGAATGCCGCCGTCACGGGGCGGGTAGGCACGACGATGGTTCGCGAGCGCCTCGACGGCCACTTCATCAATCCCGATGCCGCCGATGCGCGAGGCCGTCTTCGTGAAGTAACGATCGATGATCTGTTCGTTCAGGCCGATGGCTTCGAAGACCTGGGCGCCGCGGTAGCTCTGAATTGCGGAGATGCCCATCTTCGACATCACCTTCACGACGCCCTTCTTGACGGCTTTCAGGTAATGGTGGGCGGCTTCTTCATCGGAGATGGACTGGTCGATATATCCCTCGGCTCGCATTTGGCGAAGGGTGTCGAGCGAAAGGTAGGGGTTGATCGCGCCCGCCCCATAGCCGATCAGCAGGGCGAAGTGGTGAACCTCGCGGGCATCGCCGGTTTCAACGATGAGCCCGACCTGGGTGCGCATCTTCCCGCGCACAAGATGGTTGTGGATGCCAGCTACCGCCAGGAGCGTCGGGATCGGCGCGTTTTCGCAGTCCACGCCGCGGTGCGAAAGGATGAGCACCTTCGCTCCATCAGCGATCGCCTGGTCGACCTTCTCGAAGAGCGCGTCCATGGCAGGAGCCAGTGCGGACGGCCCATTCTTCGCGGAGAAGAGCATCGGGATCACGGTCGCTCGAAGCGCGTGATCCTTCATGGCCTTGAACTTCGCCAGCTGCGCGTTCGTCAGGAATGGACTTTCGAGGCTCACCAGGTGGCAGTTTTCGGGCTCGGGATCGAGCAGATTCCCCTCCGGCCCAATGACCGTCTTCACCGAGGTGACTAGTTCTTCGCGAATTGCGTCCAGCGGCGGATTGGTGACCTGGGCGAAAAGCTGATGGAAGTAGTTGTAGGGCGGCTGCGGACGATCTGAGAGGACAGCCAGGGGCGTGTCGCTCCCCATCGAGCCGAGGGCCTCTTCCGAGTTCGCCGTCATCGGGCCGAGGATGTATTTCTGGTCTTCAAGCGTCTGGCCAAAAGCCATCTGCTGTTCGAGCAGTGCTTCGCCGGTGAAGGCCGGTGCCTCGATTCCTTCGGGCATCGCATCCAGGGGAACGAGGTTTCGTTGGAGCCACTCCCCGTAGGGCTTCGCGGTGGAAAGGCGTGCCTTTAGCTCGGCATCCTCGATGATCCGGCCCTCTTCGATGCTGACGAGGAACATCTTCCCCGGCTGGAGCCGTCCCTTTCGGAGAATGCGCTCCGGGGCGATCGGCAGCACGCCGACCTCGGAGGCCATGACCACCACATCGTCCTTCGTCACGCAGTAGCGGGAGGGCCGGAGGCCGTTGCGGTCGAGGACGGCGCCGATGGTCACACCGTCGGTGAAGGCGACCGAAGCGGGCCCGTCCCATGGCTCCATCAGGCAGCTGTGGTACTCGTAGAACGCCTTCTTCTCGGGGCTCATCGACTCGTGGCCACTCCAGGCCTCGGGGATGAGCATCATCATCGCGTGCTCGATCGGCCGCCCGGCCATGACCAGCAGTTCGATTGCGTTGTCCAGGCAGGCCGTATCACTTCCGCGCTCATCGATCGCGGGAAGGATCTTGTGGATGTCGTCGAAATAGGGCGAGGCGAAGAGCGCTTCGCGGGCCGCCATCCAGTTCAGGTTGCCGCGTAGCGTGTTGATTTCGCCGTTATGCGAGATATACCGATAGGGGTGCGCGAGCTTCCAACTCGGGAAGGTGTTCGTGCTGAACCGCGAGTGGAACATCGCCAGGCTAGAGATGAGGCGGCTATCACTGAGGTCGGGGAAGTACTCCCGCAACTGGAGGGCAGTGAGCATTCCCTTGTAGACCAGCGTCCGGCAGGAAAGGCTCGGGAAGTAGAAGAACTGGGGGTCCTTGATGCCAGCGCGACCGATGGCCTTTTCGAAGCGCTTTCGAATCACGTAGAGCTTCCGTTCGAAGGCGTCATCACTCAGCACGCCATCATGGCGACCGATGAACAAGTGCTGCATGTGAGGCTCGCCAGCCAGCGCGGTCTCGCCAACGGAGGCGTTGTTGGTCGGGACGTCACGCCAGCCGAGGATGTGCTGGCCTTCTTCCTCGACAATTACCGCGAGCAGCGCCTGTGCCTGCTGGCGAGCTCGCAGGTCGGGGGAGCTGAAGAAGAGGCCGACCCCGTAGTGCCCCGCCTCTGGCAGGCGGATGCCAAGGAGCGCGCACTCGCGGCGGAAGAACTCATCGGGGACCTGGATGAGAAGGCCGGCACCGTCGCCGGTATTCGGCTCAGAGCCGGAGGCGCCACGATGGTTCAGGTTCTCGAGCGCCGTGAGGCCGTCATCGACGATCTGGTGGGAGCGGTGACCCTTGAGGTGCACCACGAAGCCGACACCGCAGCTATCGTGCTCGTACCGCGGATCGTAGAGGCCCTGTTTCTGCGGAATTCCCCTCTGGCCCACTGGCATCCCTTCGCAAATATCCGTCGTCCGTTATGGAATGAGCGAGGCCCGGCGGCGTCAAGATCGATTTTTGCGCCGCACTTGTGAAACAAATCCCAAACGAATGAGAAACGGAATGGTGAGGCTGAAGTATACCATCTCAGGCAAGCCTTACGTCGAGTGTATACAAAGTCGAAGCCGGCGCACCTGCCCTGCCGTGGCCGCCCCCGCGAAGGCCCGGACTCTGTCCCGTATACTGGCTCGACTACGCAAACAGGACACCTCATGACCGGACCGGCCTACTGGGACGCTGATCACGTCGACGAAATGGTCAGCCTGAGGGCGCGGATCCTCGGCCCGGGTGTCTGGGCGGCGGCGGCGCCGGATCGCGGCCCGGTGATTTCCTTCGCGGGTGGCCTTCCGGACATTCCCTCACTGCCGGGCGAGATTCTCCTCCGAGCGGCAGGCACAGTGATCGACCGCGAGCAGAAGGAAGCGCTTGAATACGGTGGCACCTTCGGCGCGCTGCCCCTGCGAGAGGCCATCGCCGCCCGGGCATCTCGCATCGAAGGCATACCTGTCAGTATCGACCAGGTGATCGTCTCATCGGGCTCAGCGCACGCGATCGGCCTGATGTGTGAGACGCTCCTCGACCCCGGTGACGTCGTGCTCGTCGAGAGCCCGAGCTTCCCCGGGAGCATGCGTACCATCCGCTCCTTCGGCGCCGAAATGGTGGCCATCCCGATGGACGAAGCCGGGATGCGCGTGGACGTTCTGCAGGCGGAACTCGAAAAGCTCGCCGCCCAGGGGAAGCGGGCGAAGTTCCTGTATTGCATCCCGACACACCAGAATCCCGCCGGTTCTACGCTCCCGCTCGACCGGCGCGAGAACGTGGTCGAGCTGGTACAGAAGTACGGCACCTTCATTCTCGAAGACGACGCGTACGGCGAACTCTGGTTCGAAAAGACCCCGCCCCCCTCGCTCTTCGCGTTGAGCGGCGGCGAGCACGGAGTAAAGGTGTCCAGCTTCTCGAAGATCCTGGCAACGGGACTTCGGATGGGATGGACCATGGGCCCCGCGGCGCTGATCAGTCGCATGGCGGGGGTTCGCTACGACATGGGGACCAGCCCGTTCATGGGGCGGGTTATCACCGAGACGATCCGAAGTGGGGACCTCGACCGCCACATCGAGAGGCTGCGAACTATCTACAGGAGGAAACTGGACCGCATGGAGGACGGGCTCACGCGGTATTGCTCGCCCTACAGCTCCTACCAGAAGCCTGATGGCGGCTTCTTCCTGTGGCTCCAGCTCAATCCCGGGATCGATGCGGCAGCGGTACAGCAGGCGGCCGCCGCGCGGAATGTCGTGATCGGACAGGGCCCGCAGTTCTTCGCTGACAGCAACGCGACGAACCACATCCGGCTGGCCTTCAGCTACGTCGCCATGGAGGACATCGAGGAAGGCATCCACCGGCTCGGCGACGCCATGGCCGAGGTAGCGGGCCAGCGCGGGTCGAAGTAGCGGCCTCAACGGCTGCGGCCGATCGATTCGCTGGTGCCCCTGCGGGGCGTGTGGGAATCGACTCTCCACGCCTCGGGGATCCGTCTACGCAACGCGGTTGGATGGGACTGATCGAACTTCAGGGCGAACGCGGTTAAGCTTCGTAGACATTTCACTAGGAGCCCGTTCGCCATGCCTTACGACGTCCGACAGCACAGCCGAGTGATGATCGATGGTCCAGACCGGGCCCCTGCCCGGTCCTATCTGAAGTCAGTCGGCCTGGACAGCGAAGCCCTGAAGAAGCCGCTGGTGATGGTCGCGCACGAGTGGATTGGGACGATGCCCTGCAATTTCAACCAGCGCGCGCTAGCGCAGCAGGTGATGGCGGGCGTCCGGGAGGCCGGGGGCACTCCTCTGGAGGTCAACACGATCTCGATCAGCGACGGTATCTCGATGGGCACCGAAGGAATGAAGGCATCGCTGATCTCGCGCGAGATCATCGCCGACTCCATCGAACTCTGCGGCGTCGGGTATTCCTTCGACGCGGTGGTTGTCATCGTCGGCTGCGACAAGACGATCCCGGCCGGCGCTATGGCGCTCCTCCGCCTGAATCTCCCGAGCGTGATCCTCTACGGGGGCTCAATTGCACCGGGCGTGCACCGTGGCAGTGACGTCACCATCCAGGACGTTTTCGAAGGGGTCGGCAAGCACGCCGCCGGCAACATGACCGAGGCGGAACTGGAAGAGATCGTGAACGTGGCCTGCCCCGGGGCGGGCGCATGCGGCGCGCAATACACCGCGAATACAATGGCCACGGTGATGGAGTTCATGGGCCTCGCGCCGATGGGCAGCGGCACAGTCGGAGCGACGGACCCCCGCAAGGACAACGTCGGCTTCCGCACCGGGCAACTCGTGATGGACGTACTGCGGCGGGGCGTCTTGCCGCGAGACATCGTCACGCGTGAGGCCATCGAAAACGGGATCGCCAGCGCCGCCGCGACCGGGGGGTCGACCAACGTCGTGCTCCACCTGCTGGCGATTGCACGCGAAGCGGGCATACCGCTCAACATCGACGACTTCGACACGATCAGCGAGCGCACACCCCTGATCGGAGACCTTCGGCCCGGTGGGCGTTATGTCGCACTGGACGTCGATAAGGCCGGTGGGAATGCGGTCCTCGCGAAGCGGCTCGTCGACGCGGGCAAGCTTCACGGCTCGGCGATGACCGTCACCGGGCGCACGATCGCGCAGGAAGCAGCGGATGCGAAGGAGACACCGGGACAGGACGTCATCCTCCCGATCGACAAAGCTCTGAAGGCCACCGGCGGACTCGTCATCCTCAAGGGCAGCCTCGCCCCCGACGGATGCGTCGTCAAGGTGGCGGGGCACGAGCGACTACTGCACAGCGGCCCGGCCCGCGTCTTCGAATGCGAGGAAGACGCCTTCAAGGCAGTCAACGCACGCGAGATTCACGCGGGGGACGTCGTCGTAATCCGCAACGAGGGCCCCAAGGGGGGGCCGGGCATGCGCGAGATGCTGGGCGTCACGGCAGCGCTGGTTGGCGAGGGGCTGGGCGAGACTGTGGCACTTCTCACCGATGGACGCTTCAGCGGGGCGACCCGCGGCCTGATGGCGGGTCACGTAGCCCCCGAAGCGGCGATGGGCGGGCCTATCGCGTTCGTCCGCGAAGGCGACACCATTACCTTCGACATCGCGAAGCGAAGGCTCGACCTCGAAGTCAGTGAGGCCGAGCTTGCGCGCCGTCGCGAGGGCTGGGCGCCACTGCCCCCGCGCTACACCAGGGGCGTGTTCGCGAAGTACGCGCGTTCGGTCTCCAGCGCCGCGGAAGGCGCGGTCACCATCTGAAAGGAGCGCCATCTGAAAGGAGCGCCATGAAACTACCTTTTCAACTCCAAACCGGCGAGAAGGTGCTCGTCTTCACGCGCCGCCACTGGGTCTCGATAGTCCCTCGCCTTGTGGCAGATGTGCTCGCGCTCATCGTGCCAATCGTCCTCGTCACCTGGCTGGGGTCCGCCACAACGGGACTTGGCGGGACGGCAGGGAAGGTCGTGGCCGGCCTTTCCCTCGTCTGGGCGGCCGGACTGATCGTCCGGGGCTACTTCGATTGGTACCGCTTCCACAACGACATCTGGGTAGTAACGAACCAGCGGGTCATCGACTCGGTGAAACGGAACTGGTTCAACCACACCATGTCCTCGGCCGACCTTATCGACATCCAGGACATCTCTATTCAGCGCAGCGGCTTCCTCGCGACCGTTCTGAAATTCGGTGACGTGCGTTGTCAGACGGCGGGCGAGCAGCCGCACTTCATCTTCGCCGGGATTTCCAACCCCGGAAAAATGCTGGAACTTGTCGATTCAACTCGCGATGAGGCTCGAAAAGGCCTGATGCGGATCCCGGGGAAACCCTAGCGACTCAGTCAGACCGGTTCCCTTTCGGCAGACCAAGAACTACCGTGAGCGTATGAAGCGTGTACTGGTCGTCGCGCTGTTCGCCCTGTTGCCGGTACTCACGCGAGTTCCGATATCGCTGGGCGGTGCGACGGACGCGACGACCCCCGGACCCACACAGGCCCCCGCAGTGGTGGCCCAACCGAGCACCCGACTCATGCTGCCCTCGGTCGCCCGCGACGGCCTGCCTTCAGAAGTGACCGTGTCGAAGGCCTCGGTGTACCAGGCAGGGGCACTCCAGGTACGGGTGACCCGGGCGCACTCGGGCACGGCCACGGTCTTCGGTCGCGTCTCAACGCTGGTTCCCGAAGGAGACGGCCTGGTCGGATACGTTGGGATCGGAATCGACGACCCCCCGTACAGCGCGGACATCAAGCTCGCGTTCACGACAAACGAAGGGACCCAGGAGTCACGGGACCAGTGGATTAGCATCCTGAAGACGGCATGGACCGTCGACTACATCATCCTGCCGCCGCCGGATCCGAATGCCCCCCCGCCTCCGCCGGGCCTTGTTGACGAGCAGCCGCGACTGAATGCCATCTACCGTACCGTCACGCCGCGGCAGTGGACGGACGGATGGGTGGCCCCTCTGACTGGACCGCTGTACGTCACCAGCTACTTCGGCGAGCAGCGTTCATTCGACGGGGGCCCCGTGCAAGGGCATCACGGAGGGACCGACCTCGGGGCCGACTTCGGAACCCCGATCTACGCGACCAACAACGGCACCGTCGTCCTTTGTGAGCAGGTACTGGAGCGCGGAAACCTCGTGGTCCTCGACCATGGCGGCGGCGTCTTCTCCGCATACGGTCACATGTCGTCCTTCGCGGTCACGAACGGTCAGACCGTCACCAAGGGACAGGTGATCGGTTATATCGGTTCGACCGGCGTCTCGACCGGACCACATCTCCACTGGGAGATCGCGGTGGATGGCTTCGCGGTCGACGGCCTGCGCTGGATCGACGGCAGCCAGGGATTCTGAGCAAGATGGCGGCGCCCGGAGAGGTGGAGCCGTCGGTCGTCAGCGCCATCTTCGAGCGGCACGGCATTCGCGAAACGTGGAGCCCCCTCGAGGCGACCGGCATCGCGAACCGGCGACAGTTCTGGGGATAGCCGAGACGCCGCCCTGTTACACTGGCCGGCAAATTGACAAGCGAGAAGGGGCCCGGAAATGCGTCCTGGCTGTAAGAGACGGCGCATACATTCGGGCATCGTCCTTACAGCTGTTGCCATCTTTGGGCTCGCAACCTCCACCCCCGCGTTCGCGGATTTCGGTCAGCCCAACGGGATTACCGATGAAGCGCACAACATCCACCGACTGTATCTGTTCGTCACCGTGCTCGCCGCGGTCGTCTTCGTGGTTGTCGAGTCTGCGCTGGTTTTCGCCATCTTTCGCTATCGCCGAAAGCGGCCCGGCGAACTCCCAAGACAGGCGCGCGGCAGCAATCTGATCGAGGTGCTATGGATGGGTATCCCCGTCCTC
>DATCGT010000292.1:0-4967 GCA_036508775.1 Tepidiformaceae bacterium
GCTTTCGGAAGCGGATGAGTATTGGCGAGCTCTTCGAGCGCACGCACGACCCTCGTCCCGCTGATCGAGGTGTCGACGATCGTCGTCGGCCACTGGCGCGTGTAGTCGTCCATGATCGTGAAGATGCGAAAGCGCCGGCCCGATCCGAGCTGATCCGCGACGAAGTCGATCGACCAGCGCTCGTTGGGGCGGATGGCGGGCAGAAGCGGCTTCGGGCGCTGCCAGAGCCGCTTTCGTGGGCGCTTGCGCGGCAGGCCGAGCCCTTCAGAGCGGTAGAGTCGCAGAAGCCGTTTGTGGTTGAAGCGCAGTCCGTCCTTACGAAGGAAATACCCCAGGCGTCGATATCCGAAAGCGGGACGTTGCAGGGCGATCTCTCGAAGCTTCTGGCGTAGCTCGTCGTCGCCCGACCTGTGGGATCGATAGCGACACGTCGAGCGGCGAAGGCCGCTCAGCTCGCACGCTCGTCGCTGGCTTCCATCCCGCCGGCAGAGCTCTTTCGTCGCAGCCCCGGCCTCGGATTCCTTCAAAACCCCGATGATCTGCTCTTCCGTTGCTCGCTTGCCTTTCACCTGAGCTCTCCTTCCGTAAGTCTATGGAGAACTCACACCCTCCGTGGATCAGTTTTCGGGGAGCAGGTCGCTCGACAGGATGATCCGGGAGACAGAGGCGGCGAAAGAGAGCCTCGCCGCCCTCACGCCGCCCGCCTCGTGCGCTGCCCACCACCGCGGGAGCCTCGGAAGTCTCGACGACGCGCTGGAGATACTCCGTTCCCTGAAGACGGCGATGGAATCGCCTGAGCCCGCCGCCCAGCTCCCAGGCGTTGCCGCCCGGGTCACACTGCCCTGCGCTCGCGCGTCGACGTTTTCCAGAGGGAAGAGGTGGCGCTCCGCCAGCGCTACGGCCTGACTCACTGACCCGGGCGAGGTCGCATGTCCCTCACGCGGGGAACTGAAATGGAGCGGGAGGGGGCTCTCTGACCGCCCGAAATGTCGAGAGCGGCTAAAAGCGGTTAACAGGTGGCCCCGAGGAGGGAACCCACGGTTAATAGAATGAGGACGCGGGCTGGACGGGGACCTCGTGTACGGTCACCCCTAAATCCACCAGACCCGTCGAGCCGGGACCATTGCACGAGCGACAACCGACAGATTCCCCAGGTGCGCCTTCAACCTCTTTTCAAGTGCTTTTGTCTGCCCTGCGGCACCTCGGTAGGCAGAGAGAACGCACATATCCGGCAAGAGTCTCGAACAGACACTCGCTAAGCGCTTGACCGACTTGACTTTCAGCGGATGATGCGAACGTTTCATTGCACCGGGTTCCAGCTTACCCGATCCTTGCTGCAGGAGAGCGTCGTGAGGCCGCTAAAGAGAACCGCTAAGCGTGACCGGCGCTACGAGATGGTCAACGTGCGGCAGGGCTACCTGATGATCGAGCTGGAGAACCACACCCTCGCCCGGCGCTGCTACTTCGTGGCAGAGCGGACCCCGCCCCTGGAGGAGTACCGCGAGGGCAATCAGTTCTGGAAACCCCAGCAGGCGGCCCAGACCTTCCAGTTCGACGTCCGCGACACCCAGACCGGCGCGGTGGTGCCCTTCGGCGAGCTGGCGGGGCTTCTGTACTACGCCTGCTGCGCCAAGGACAGCACCGTCTACCAGATGGGCGACCTGGCCCACGACCAGCGCGTCTCGCTCTACGTGGCGATCACGACCGAGGGCGAGGAGGGCCATGCGCCCATGCCCCTTGAGAAGGTCCGGGTCCTCAACACGCTCTTCAACGAGCGCCTGACCAGCCCCGGGAAGAAGGTGCTGATCCTGCCCGACCTCTTCGGTCTCCACAGGAAGATCACCTACGAGCAGATCGCGGTCGACTTCGGCCTCACGTCCATGGAATGAGGAGCACAGGATGAAGATTAAGGAACTCGCGGAGCGGCTCGAGCTCAAAGCCGCCACCAAAGTCTTCGATCGGGACGTGACGGGCGTCTACATATCGGACATGGTCAGCGACGTGATCGCGAACGCCAAGGCGGGCGACCTGCTGGTCACCGTGCAGGCGCACGCCAACGTGATCGCCGCCGCCAACCTGGTCGACACCTGCGCCATCGTCATCACCCAGGGCAAGGCCCTCGCCGACGACGTGGTGAAGATGGCGGAGAAGGCCGAGATCACGGTATTCACCACGGCCCTGAATCGCTGGCAAATGGCCACGAAGCTGTATGAGGCCGGCATTCGCTAGACGGCCGCCCGAGGGCGGCCCCGAGGTGAGGGCATGCTTCTCGCGGAGATCGTCACGCTTCTCGGCTGCACGGACCTGCTGGCCCTCGACCAGGCCGGCGGCCGGGAGATCGCCGGCTGCTTCGCCGCCGACCTCATGAGCGAGGTCCTGGCCTTCTGCGGCCACGCGCCCCTGCTCGTCACCGGCTTGACCAACTTGCAGTCGGTTCATACCGCCGACGTGGTCGACGCGCAGGCCATCCTCTACGTCAACGGCAAGCGGCCCGACGCGCAGGTGCTGGCCCTGGCCCGCGCGCGCGGCCTGCCCCTGCTGTCAACCACCCTGACCATGTACGAGGCCTGCGGCCGCCTGCACCGGAGCGGCCTGCCCGCCTCCACCAAGCAACAGGGGACCGCGCCCTGAGCGAGGTGCTCTATGCCGAGACCTTCCAGATCCGCGGGGGCGACTTCGAGCACGGGGGCGAGGTGGCCACCCGCATCAAGTCCATCTGCAAGGACCTGGGGATCCGGCCCGACCTCATCCGCCGGCTCTCCATCGCCAACTTCGAGGCGGAGATGAACGTCATCATGCACGCCGACCAGGCGGACCTCAGCTTCCTGGTCCTGCCCGAAGCGGTGCGGGTGGTGGTGGCGGACCGCGGCCAGGGGATCCCGAACATCGAGCTGGCCATGACCCCCGGCTGGTCCACCGCCACACCCGAGATGCGCGCTCGCGGCTTCGGAGCGGGGCTCGGCCTGCCTAACATCAAGAACAGCGCGGACGAGTTCCAGGTGGAGTCGACCCCCGGGGTCGGCACCACACTCACCTATACGGTGCGACTTGCCTGACGCGCAGGAAGGCGACCGCCCCCGGAGCAAGCACTCGATCGTCTTCGACCCGCAGCGCTGCGTGGGCTGCGTGGACTGCTGCAAGGCCTGCCCCACAGCGGCCATCCGCGTGCGGGCCGGGTG
This sequence comes from Tepidiformaceae bacterium, assembly GCA_036508775.1. Lineage (GTDB taxonomy): Bacteria > Chloroflexota > Dehalococcoidia > Tepidiformales > Tepidiformaceae > JBGPOS01. Next base: position 3,180 of record DATCGT010000292.1, read on the forward strand.
CGCGGTGGCCGACCCCGACCTCTGCATCGACTGCGGCGAGTGCATCCGCTGGTGCCGGCACGGGGCGATGCACGCGGCCACCGCCACCTCCGCGGACCTCAGGCGCTTCAAGTACACGGTGGCCTTGCCCTCGCTGACCCTGTACTCCCAGTTCGGCAAGGACGTGGAACCGGGCCAGGTGCTGAAGGCCCTCCGCAGCCTGGGCTTCGACGACGTCTACGACCTGTCGGCCATGTGCGACATGCACGCCAGCGCCACCGACGCTTACCTCTCGGAGTGCCGCGGTCCCTGGCCCAAGATCTCGGTGACCTGCCCCGCCATCATCCACCTGATCCAGCTCCGCTACCCGGACATGATCGACAACCTGCTGCCGATCGAGACCGCGCGGGAACTGGCCGCAAAGCTGCTGCGCCGGCGGCTGGTGGCGGAAAAGGGGCTAGGCCCCGGCGACATCGGCATCTTCTTCATCACTCCCTGCAGCGCGATGCTGCAGTCCATCCACCACCCGGAGGCCCTGGAGGCGTCGTACCTGGACGGGGCCTTCTCTATCGCCGAGGTCTACGGTCAGCTGCTCGGGGCCATCAAGGCGAACGGGCCGGTGGAGAACCCCCCGCCCATCAGCGAGCGCGGGCTGCTCTGGGCGATGGCGGGCGGGGAGATCGCGGGCTTGCGCAACGCCAACACCATCACCGTGGCCGGGGTGCGCGACGTGCTGCGGGTCTTCGACCACATCGAGGAGGGCAAGCTCCAGGCCGTCGACTTCATCGAGGCCTACATCTGCCCGGACGGCTGCATCAGCGGGCAGCTCACGGTGGAGAACCGTTACGCCGCCCGGCGCACCGTGCAGCAGGTCGTGCGCCGGCACGGCCAGCGGGCGGGCGAAGGGGCGGCGGTGCCCGAGGAGAAGGTGCGCGCGATGCTGCGGGAGCACTTCTTCGACCTGGAGGAGCACCTGCAGGCCCGTCCGGTGCGCCCGCTGGGGCGCAACCTGCGCGAGGCGGTGGCGCGCAAGCGAGAGGAGGAGCGGGTGCTGGCGGAACTGCCGGCCAAGGACTGCGCGGCGTGCGGCGCCCCCAGCTGTGCCGCCCACGCCGAGGACGTGGTGCGCGGCCAGGCCGCGCTGGACGACTGCGTGTTCGTCCGCATCGAACGCTTGCAGGAGGCGATGGCCTCCACGAAGGAACCAGTCCATGACTAAGCAGATGCTCGTGCTGGAGCTGTGCTGCCCCCAGTGCGGCGCGGCTCTCACCGAGGGCACGCGGGTCCACCTCGACGGCCACGTGCGCCGCACCCACCAGCAGGTGGAGGTCTCCCTGAGCGCCGTCTTCGGCGACGACAGCGGGGAAGCGGACCCCTCCCTGGAGGAGGGCGACGTCGTCGATCTCAGCTGCCCCAGGTGCGAGGCCAGCCTGATGCTGCCGCTGTCCTGCAAGATCTGCGGCGCCGCCATGGCGTCGCTCAACATCGTCAAGGGCGGCTACCTGGAGTTCTGCTCCCGGCGCGGGTGCAGGGCCCACGCCCTCGGGGGTACCGGCAACATCGACGACATGATGAGCCTGATGAACCGAATGTTCGAGACGCCTTATGACTAGCGCGGCGCCGGGAGCCCACGACATGGAAGCGCCTCGCGCGTACGACTTCAAGAACCTCCACTACAAGGGTGAGGGCGGGGTCCTGATCCCGCTCCTGCAGAAGTTCCAGACCGAGGACGGCTACATCTCCCGCGAGCGGATCGCCGAGATCCACAGGAAGACGGGGGTGCCCCTCTCGCAGATCTTCGGGGTGGCC
>DATCGT010000293.1:0-2720 GCA_036508775.1 Tepidiformaceae bacterium
GAGCTTTCGCGCCGGCCGGGCGGACCGATAACCGGATGCCCCCGCTGGAAGACGTTCCAGCGGGGGGCATTACTGGTTGGGTGCTTTCGCTCCTATTGAGCTGTCGGAGCCTGCGTCGGGGCTGCCGACCGTTCCTGCTGAAATCCGAGGAAGGCCCCAACGACCAGCGCTGCTACCGCGATAACGCCCAAGTAGGCGCCGATGCTGAGGGACCAGCCGGATGGAGGGCTGACCAGTTTAATCAGTGTGACGACGGCGGCGAGAACCGCTGCACCCAGCATGATCTTTGGCCAGGTGAAGCCGCCCACGTTGACCGGGAGGGTCCCGGGCTGGGCTAGAACACGGACTCCAATTACGCCCGCCATCGCCAGTCCGAGGAGGATCGCGATGATGGACCACAGAGCGCCCGGTGATTGCCAGCCGTTGGAGTTGACGCTGGGAATGTTGACGACCGTGAATCCGGCGACGTTCACGTTGCCGCCACCCGCGTGGTACCACGGCAAGAAGCCGATGATGAGAAGTGCCACGCCGGCAACGACGATCACCTTGTCCCCGATGCTCAGGGCCTTGAATTTCGCAACCAGGTCGTTCATCAGTGTCTCCCTCATACTATTTATGGATTCCACGCCCTTGCGTGGTGTTCGGGTATCGGGGGCATGAGCCGCAAACGACCCTTTACCCGGGCGGCGCTAGCATACAATGCGGCGCTCACCGGTGTGCACGTATTTTTCGCTAGTAGCGCGTTATCTCGAGGACATCCGCTCCAGCAGGCCCCGGGCGGCCTTCTTCGCGACGCTGATCGACTCGACCTGTGGTCCTACGCACCCGGGGCAGCCGTTCGTGCACTCGCAGGCGAGGACGAGTGCGAGACAGGCCTCGACCAGTTCGTTGCGGACATCGAAGAGTTTCTCGGCAAGGCCGACCCCACCGGGTACCGAATCGTAGAGGAAGACGGTGGGAAGCTCGCTTAGAGGCGAGCGGACGTGGGCTTCGCTGCCGATGTCGCGGACATCGCAGAGACAGAAGATCGGCGCGAGGTTGCGTGCCAGGTGAGAGACGCCGCTCAATCCTGCCGCCAGTTCTTCACGGCCCATACCGCGGGTGGCTGCCTCAGTAAAGCTGAGCCAGTAAGCGGTCGTGTGCATGTTCTCCTCGGGGATGGCGATCTTGCCCCAGCCAACGTTCTCGTGGGTGTTCAGCTTCACTTTCTTGAAGATGGTCGCCAGGAAGGTGATCGCGACTTCGCCCATTTCGTGGGTCCCGGTCGGGGTTGGGTCCTGGCGGAAGCTGTCGAGCACCTTCAGTTCCACGGCGAGCTGGGCGTCGGTGTAGTAATCCACGGCGACGGGGGTGACGAAGGCCTTCTTGTCGTCCCAGTCCAGGTATTCGACTTGGTACTGCTGCCCCCGGTGGATGTAGATAGCGTCTTCATGAATGAGGAGTGGCGCGCTGGGCCGGTCGCACTCGCCGATGACCTTCGGTGTCGGGCCCTGTTCGATGATCACGAAGTTGTCGGTGCTGGCCGTCCGGAGGCTGACCTGTTCGGCGGGATAGGCCTCGCTCATCCAGTGGTAGCGGTTCCCGGAGCGCTGAACCACGCCGTCTTCGGCGAGGATGTCGAGGAGTTCGTCCGTGTGCGCGCCGAAAGCCTCGCCGAGGTTGAACGGGAGTTCAAAAGCCGCGCATTTGAGGTGGCTGGCGAGGATGAACAGGTTGTCTGGATCGATGAGCCCTCGTTCCACGCTACGGTCGAAGAGGAAGTCGGGGTGGGTGGCAACGAACTGGTCGAGTGGGTTGGAGGAGGCGATGAGGACTGACAGGGATGCTTCGTTGCGCCGTCCCGCCCGTCCGAACTGCTGCCAGAGGCTGGCCAGCGATCCCGGATAGCCCATGACTACACTCGCGCCCATGCCGCCGATGTCGACGCCGAGTTCGAGGGCATTCGTAGCAACGACGCCGCGCACACTGCCATCGCGGAGACCACGTTCGATTGCGCGACGCTCGTTCGGCAGGTAGCCGCCGCGATACCCGGCGATGCGCTCGGCGTCACCGGGCTTGTTGCGGAGGGTGTCGCGCAGGTAAGTGAGAAGCAGCTCGACCCGCATCCGGCTGGGTGCGAAGACGATCGTCTGGACGCCGGCGCGAATGAGGCGGGCGGCGACGTCGCGGGTGGCCTTCAGCGAGGACTGGCGAATACCCAGCTCCTTGTTCACGACGGGAGGGTTGTGGACGACGACGATGCGGTCCCCGGACGGGGCACCGTTGTTGTCGATCAGCGCGACGTCGTCTCCGACGAGGGCGCGGGCGAGTTCGCCGGGGTTGGCGATGGTCGCTGAGCAGAGGATGAATGTCGGATTCGCGCCGTAGAACTGGCAGATGCGCCGGAGGCGTCGGAGAACGTTGGCCAGGTGGCTGCCGAAGACCCCGGTGTAGGTGTGCAACTCATCGATGACGACGTAGTCGAGGCTTTCAAATAGCTTCACCCACTTGGTGTGGTGCGGGAGGACGGCGGTGTGGAGCATGTCGGGGTTCGTCAGGACGATGTGGCCCGCGGAACGGACCGCCCGGCGGGCGTCGGACGGCGTATCGCCGTCGTAGGTGAAGGTGCGAATGTCCTCGCCGAGGTCCGTGATAAGGCCGTGCAGCTCGGTGAGCTGGTCCTGGGCCAGTGCCTTCGTCGGGAAGAGGTAGAGCGCCCGGGTTGAGGGGTCGCGAAGGAT
>DATCGT010000294.1:0-5853 GCA_036508775.1 Tepidiformaceae bacterium
AGGCCGAGCAACGTGTATCCCAGCAGGTACACGAACCCGCCAACCGCCAGTGCCGGGAAAAACTTGGATGGCCGAACCCCAATCACCCCTGCCGCGATGACGGTAATTACCCGCAACCCGGGGAACAGGCGTCCCAGGATCACCGTTCGCATCTCATGGGCACGAATTCGGGCCTCCGCGTCAGCGACCCGCGCGGCATTCAGCCCAAAGTAGCGGCCAAAACGCAGAACCAGTGGCCGGCCGAGACGTCGGCTCGCCAGGAAGAGCAGGCCAGCCCCCGCCAGGGTCGCGAGCTCCTCGACCAGCAGGACGCTCCAGAGCGACGCATGGCCCTGGGCGACGCGCTCCCCGGCAAGCATCATCGCGAGGTCCCCCGGGAGGACGAGCGGGATGCCGAGTTCTTCGAAGAAGATGATCGCCGCGATCGGCGCGAGAGTGTGCGCGGCGAAGAGGGCCTGCAGATATCCGCCCAGCGCGAGCCAGCGGCGAACCATGCAGACTCCCTTCTGACGTAGCCCCGCCCAACCGGTTCAGCCGGAAGGTGAAGCCGCCCCTAGCGGTAGTTGCCGAACTTCAGCTCGATGCCCCAGTCCTCGCCCTTGACCGCTGTGATGACCAGCTGGAGTTCCTCGCGGCTCGGACTGCTGACGCGAACCGCGTCGCCCTGCAGTTGCGCCTGCGCTTTCTTGAACTTCTGGTCCTTGATGAACTTCACGATCTTGCGGCCGGTGTCCGACTCGATCGCCTGAGTCAGGGTGATCTCCTGCCGCACCGTCCCGCCCGACGCCTGCTGCAGGTCCGCGCGCTTCAGGTTCTTCAGCGGCACATTCCGCGCCACGAAACGCTGCGTCAGTGCCTGCCAGATCGCATCGAGCTTGTAGTCATCCGTGGTGTGGATGTTGATCTTCGCTTTCTCGCGATCGAACTCGATCTCGGCGAGTATGTTCTTGAAGTCGAATCGCGTCGTGATCTCACGCTTCGCCTGGTTCACGGCGTTGTCGACTTCCTGGAGGTCGCAACCGGTTGTGATGTCGAAGGATTCGTCTTTCGCCATGACCGATAGGGTACAGGCGTGGCGCTGAATGCGCCGCCAGCCGATAGACTGGCACCGGGTCAAGCACCCATTGGAGTTGGAGCTTGCCAGATCCGGATCCCCTCGAACGTGCCCGCGAGTTGCGCGCCGCATATGACGCCTCGGTAAGCCGCGAGGACACCGAACTCGCCGGTCCCTTCACGACGATGTCCGGCCTTCCAATCGCGCGTGTCTACGACCCTACAGACCTGGCCGGCCTCGACTACGAGCGCGACATCAATCTCCCCGGCAGCTATCCCTTCACCCGGGGGATCCACCGGACCGGCTACCGCGGGCGCCCCTGGACGATTCGGATGTTCAGCGGATTCGGCTCCGTCGAGGAGACGAACCAGCGTTACAAAGACCTGCTCGCCGCTGGCACAACCGGCCTCTCCATCGCTTTCGACATGCCCACCCTCATGGGCTACGACCACGACGAGCCCTGGGCGGAAGGCGAGTTCGGCAGTTGCGGCGTAGCTGTCGACTCGCTAGCCGATATGGATATCCTCCTCGGCGGCCTGCCCCTCGACCGCATTACCACCTCGATGACCATCAACAGCCCCGCCCCCGTCGTCTGGGCCCTCTTCATCGCCGCGGCCGAGAAGCGCGGTATTCCCCGCGCGAAGCTCGCCGGCACGATCCAAAACGACATCCTCAAGGAGTACATCGCCCAGAACGAGTACATCTACCCGCCCGCCGCTTCCATGAGGCTGGTCACCGACACGATCGAGTTCGCTTCGAACGAGATGCCCCTCTGGAACCCGGTGAGCGTCAGCGGCTACCACATCCGCGAGGCCGGTTCGACCGCAGCCCAGGAACTCGCTTTCACCCTCGCCAATGGACTCGAATACGTCCGCTGGGCCCTCGCCCGCGGCCTCGACATCGATTCATTCGCACCCCGGATTAGCTTCTTCTTCAACAGCCACAACGACTTCTTCGAGGAGATCGCCAAGTTCCGGGCCGCTCGCCGGATCTGGGCACGCCAGATGCGCGAGCGCTTCGGCGCGAAGAACCCGCGTTCCTGGCTGATGCGCTTCCACACCCAGACCGCCGGCGTCTCGCTCACAGAACAGCAGCCCGAGGTCAACCTCGTCCGGGTCGCGATCCAGGCCCTCGCCGCGGTCCTCGGCGGCACCCAGTCGCTCCATACCGACGCCATGGACGAAGCCATCGCCCTCCCGAGCGAGCAGGCCGCCCGCCTCGCGGTCCGCACCCAGCAGGTCATCCTTCACGAAAGTGGCGTTGTGAATACCATCGACCCGCTTGGCGGTTCCTACTTCATCGAAAAGCTCACCTCGGTCATGGAGCAGGAGACCGAGCGGTACTTCGCGCAGATTGATGCGCTTGGAGGCGTCCTTCCCGCTATCGAAAGCGGCTTCTTCCAGAAGGAAATCGCGGACGCCGCCGCTCGCTATCAACGCGAAGTCGATACCCGCGAGCGGATCGTCGTAGGCGTCAACGACTACATCGAAGAGGCGGCCACCGAGATCCCGATCCTGCGCATGGACCCCGAAGGCCGGGACCGCCACCTGGCCCGCCTCAAGCGACACCGAGCCGAACGAGACCCCGCCGCATGGGGCGCGGCGATGGCTGCCCTTGAACGTGCGAGCCTCTCCGCGAACACCGGTACAATGCCCTTCATCATCGACGCGGTGAAGGCCGGCGCTACGGTCGGAGAGGTGTGCAACCTCTGGCGCCGTCTCTTTGGCGAATACACGCAAAGCGCCATCACCTGAGGAGCGGAACGCTGGATATCTTCAACTGGCTGTCGCGCGAGGAGTGGCTCGCCATCCTTCGCATCGGTATCGGTCTCTGGTGGCTCGAAAGCGTCCGCCACAAGGACCTCCGCTCGTTCCTCCGGGGCGGCGCCATGGATTGGGTCCAGTCGCTAACCGAGAACCACGCCATCCCACCGTTCGCCCACGCGATCCAGCGCATCTCGCTTTCCAGCCCGCGCCGCCGGGTCGTGACCTCCTGGCTCGTGGTCGTGGGCGAAGCCTCTGTTGGTGCCAGCCTGGTGCTCGGCTTCCTGACTCCCGCAGGTCTCGCCGTCGGGCTCTTCCTGAACCTCAACTACCTTTTCCTTTCCGGCCTCAAAGACCAGGGTGAGCAGGGGCAGAACCTCATGATGCTGCTCATCGAAGCGGTCTGCTTCGCCACCGGCGCAGGCATGACCTGGAGCCTCGACGCCCTGCTGTTCTAGAGTTAGACGCCCACCGGTCCCGCGACGTGACCAGTAAGAGGCCGGATGCCCCCGGCAGCCAAACAAGAGGTGCACCCGAGCCGGCGAACCTACCGAAAGGCGAGGTAAGCCCGCCAGCGCGGTCCCAGGCCAGCGATCCGGAACGAGACTAATCTGGGATCTAGACTGATCTGGGATATAGACTGGAGGAAAGGCCAGTCGTGGGGGGTCCGCAATGTTTGGTGACATAGGTGCACCCGAACTCATCATCATCCTTCTGATCGTGATCGTGCTGTTCGGCGCGGGAAGGGTTGGCAAGCTCGGCAAGGACGTGGGCACTTCCGTACGGGAATTCCGGAAGGCCGTCAAAGACGACGACGAGGAGGCGGCCTCTGCACAGAAGGCCGTTTCGCCCGCCAGCGCGCCAGCTCCCGAGTCACAGCCAGCGCCCGGGACCAGCACGCCGGCGGGCCCGAAGCCACCTGCCGTCTTCTAACTGCTCGCCGGGGATCCGCTTTCCCGGTTCAAGAGGGGGCCAGGATCCGGTATGGCGATAGCTGCGGACGCGTCTCCCAAGGACTCGGCGACTCGCAACGGCGAGATGACTCTGCTCGAGCATTTGCTCGAGCTGCGGAACCGGACGATCGTCGTGGCGATCGCGGTAATCATTGGATGCCTGGTTTGCTTCCTGTTCTGGCAGGACATCCTCGGCTGGCTCCTGGCGCCCGGCCGCGCCAAGGTCCCCGGCTTCAAGGTATCTAGCTTTTCGCCGGTCGATCGTATCGGCGTGATCTTCCAGATCGGGATGTACGGTGGCTTCGCGCTCGCCTCCCCGGTCATTATCTACGAGGCCCTGGCCTACATCGTGCCCGGGCTCACGAAACGTGAACGGAAGCTCCTCTTCCCGGCCGTCTTCGGCTCGCTCTTTTTCCTCGTCGCGGGGATGGCCTTCGCCTACTGGCTCGTGCTCCCGCTATCGCTCGGCTTCCTCCTGAACGTCGGGAAGAACGAAATCGCGAACGTCACCGGCGTGAAGGAGTACATCGCGTTTGTAACCCGAACCATCTTCTGGTCGGGGCTCGCGTTTGAATTGCCAATGATCATGGCACTCATTGCCTGGCTGGGCCTGGCGAAGCCGCGCCAGCTCCTCGGGTTCTGGCGGTACGCGGTAGTGCTGATCTTTGTGCTCGCCTGTTTCGTCGTGCCCACGCCAGACCCGGTCGACCAGACAATCGTCGCGGTGCCGCTCTTCAGCCTGTACTTACTCGGTATCCTGTTCGCAAAACTCGCCTACAAGCCCCGGTTCAGCAGCCCGGACTGACCGCCTGGGCCTCGCAGCCCCCTGCCAGCTGTCGTACCGCCTCGTTTACCCGGAGCAGACCATCCAGGTTTTGCGGGGGATCGAGCCGTGTTAGCCTCGGTGAGTGTCGAGCCTGGCGATGAGAAAGACCCGCTCTTCCTCCCGGCGCCAGCGCATCGGGTTCGTTTTCGCGCTCCTCCTCCTGTCCGCCAGCTCGGCCTATTCAACAATATCCCTGCTGAGCCGGGTGACGCCGGCGCTCTTTCCCGGCCATTCGCTTCCCATACCATCAGTGATCACGGACCTTCCTGGCCCTATGTCGATCGTCAGCCAGCCGAACCCACAGAGTGTCTTTAACCGCCGGATCAACCTGGTCGTCATGGGCATGGACCTGCGACCAGGGGACAGCGAGCTTGACGGCCGCACGGACAGCCTCATGGTCGTCTCAATCGACCCGGTCACCAAACAGACCAGCGTCCTGAGCATCCCTCGCGACCTGTACGTCGACATCCATCCCCCCCAGGGTGGCCAGTACGAGGACAGGATCAACGCCTCCTTTGGCGTCGGGGCCAATTACGGGAATAGCGTATCCGCCGGTGCGGCACAGCTTGAGAAGGACCTCCAGCTCGACTTCGGCATCGAAATTGACTACTACGTTTGGCTCGACATTCGCGGCGTCGAACAGCTGGTTGATGCCCTCGGCGGCATCGACATCGTCATCCCACCCGAACTGTCCGTGCCGTCGTGGTACTACACCGACGACGACGTCACGAGTCCCCACTTCGTCTCTTTCCCCCCGGGCCCCCAGCACCTGAACGGCTATAACGCCGTCGCCTTCGGCCGCTACCGCAACGACAGTGACCTTTATCGCATGAAGCGCCAGCAACTGGTGCTTAAGACGGCGCTGGAGAAGATCTTCGCCAATGGCCTCCTGAACAACCCGCTCGATCTCTGGAACGCTTACGGCGCCCTGCTCAAAACCGACCTTCCCACAGGCAAGATGCCCGGCTACGCGCTCCTTCTCCAGGAGACGCAGGGGCACCTCAACCTCTTTTCGTTCGGCGACCCGGTGAACGACGTACCCACCGTGACCGGGTTCACCACCGAAGAAGGCGCGTCGGTACTGGACTGGAACGCGGAGAACGTGCAGTACTGGCTCAGCCAGGTGTTCCCAAACACCGCCTACTACGGGCTGACCGTTGAGGTGAACGACGCGACCGGGTCCGTGACGGGAGACGCGGCCCTCGCGTTCGGCCGGTACCTCAAGTACTCGAAGGGCTTTCCGACCGTTGACGTGGG
>DATCGT010000295.1:0-3405 GCA_036508775.1 Tepidiformaceae bacterium
AGATTCCCCGGTGCTTCGGCGCTTCGGGGTCCGTACGAACAAGGCAGAACATCTGGTTCGAGCGGTGGCCGCCGGAGGTCCAGATCTTCTGGCCGTTGATGACGTACTCGTCGCCATCGCGGACGGCACGGGTCTGAAGGCTCGCCAGGTCGCTCCCGGCGCCTGGCTCGCTGTAGCCCTGGCACCAGATGTCTTCGCCGCTGGTGATGCGGGGAAGGTAGCGCTTCTTCTGTTCAGGCGTGCCGTGAATGATGAGCGTAGGGCCGATCATGCCGACGCCGAAGCCTCGGGTGCCGGTATCCGGCGCGCCGGCGTATCCGAACTCTTCGTTGAAGACCATCTGCTCTTTGACGTTCGCGGCCAGCCCGCCGTATTCCTTTGGCCACGCCGGCGCTATCCAGCCGCGCTTTGCGAGCGCCGCGTTGAACTTCTTCGCGTCTTCGAAAGCCTCATCGGTTTGGCGAGGATCGCCGGCCTTCGGCATGTTCTCATCGAGGAACTTCCGGACTTCCGCCCGGAGCTTCTCTTCTGGCTCCCCAAATCTCAGATCCATGTCCCTTCCTTCTCAGCGTCCCTACTTCAGGACCGCCGTGTAAGTTGCATCGTGCCATTCTGCGCCGAGCGCAGTCTCGACTTCAATGCGCGCCGCCTTACTCGTGCTTCTTCGCACGCAAAGCCATCTTCTCGAGGGTCAGGTCGGCAGGATGACCTGGCGAAGATGGCGGTCGCGAGCGTAGTTCTCGTACGGGTTCACGCCAATCTCGCGAAGCATCCAGTACACCTCGTCGACCGCGACCTTCCCATCGACGAAACGCAGCCATTCCGCCTTCCTCGGGCGAGCCGGGTCGATCGCCGTCTCGATGACGGCGTTGTGTCCACCAGCGAAGCTGGCCGTAACTCGTTCGAGCCCGAACGCCGGCCTGGGACGGGCGGCGGCGATCGCTTCCATGCCATCTTTGCCTGCGGCGATGCCGTAGACGCCGTCGATGACGACCGCGTTCTCCGTGAACAGTGCCGATTCTGAGGCAGCGCCGTTTGCCTTCATGCCGGCAACGATAGCCTCGACAGCCCGGGCGGTTTCGGCAACAGACCCGCCCTTGAACCCGAGGGCGTTCGTCATTGCGGCCGTGATCGCCTTGTCAAATTGGACGTCGCGCAGCATGCCATAGAGGCGGCGCTCGATGACTGCGCCCTCCTCGAATCGGAAGACTTCCAGCACCCGTTGCTCGAAACGGCGCCAGTCGTAACCCTTCGCCTCGATAGTCGCACGAGCACAGACGGTATCGCCGGACTCAATGAATTCCACATCGGAGTAGCAGCAGTCAGCGTAGTCGCGCAGGAATTCGCGATGGCAGTCCGCGACGTCGACATTGCCGTGCAACGTCGCCCCTCGAAACGAATTGAAGGTGACTCCGGGATGATGGCGCGCCTGGATCTCTGCAAAGCGGTCGAAATTGATCGCAGTGAGGAGCGCTGTGACCGACTCGATATTGCTCACTTCGGGCATACCTGCTGGCGCCGGGTTGCTGAGGCAGGATTGTATCGCCCGCGGAACGCCCCGGCATAGCAGAATGGTCAGGCTGCTCGCTGACGAAATGCGGGCCCAGCATGTAGCCTTAACCCTCGCGTCTCTCGAAACTGAGACTAATAAACTGAGCGGAGAATCATGACTACTGAACCGACTACCTATCGCGATGTCCTGACGCAGGCCGAAGCCGAAGCGCGCGCGGCCCGCGTCACCAATACCAGCTACCAGCTGGCCCTCGATATTTTGCGTGGCGCCGAAACCTACCGCGGCGACGTCACGATTACGTTCGACCTCGCCGGGGACGGCAATCTTTTCCTGGACTACCGGGGAAAGACCATTCACCGCCTCACCGTGAATGGCGCTCCCCTTGACCCGGACTGGACGGGATATCGCCTTACGCTCCCGGGCGACACCTTGCAACAAAGCAACAGCGTCACGATTGCTTACGAAAACGACTACGACCACGGCGGCGATGGCTTCCACCAGTTCAAGGACCCGGAGGACGGTGAGGAGTACCTCTACTCGAACTTCGAACCGTATGAGGCACACCGCCTCTTCCCCTGCTTCGACCAGCCCGACATCAAGGCCACTTATCAGCTGAGCGTCTCAGCTCCGTCGGAGTGGGAAGTAGTCGCGAACAGCCGCCAGGTCGGTTCCACGTCGCTCCATGACGGCCGAAGCCGGCGCGACTTCGAACAGACGCGGCCTTTCAGCACTTACCTCTTCGCGCTCATCGCGGGCCCGTATCACGCAACGCTCGCCATGCATGGCGACATTCCCATCGGCCTGTACTGCCGTAAGTCCCTCGTCCGCTACCTCGACGCCGAAAACATCTTCACAATCACCCGGCAGGGGCTCGACTTCTACGCGGAGTTCTTCGACCTGCCCTACCCGTTCGGCAAGTACGACCAGATCTTCGTGCCGGAATTCAACTCGGGAGCGATGGAGAACGTCGGCGCGATCACGCACAACGAGTACATGATCTATCGCGACCCGCCGACCGAGAACCAGCGCCGCCGCCGGGCCGAGACCATCCTCCACGAGATGGCCCACATGTGGTTCGGCGACCTCGTCACCATGCGTTGGTGGAACGACCTCTGGCTGAACGAGAGCTTTGCCACCTACATGTCGTACCTCAGCATGACGAGCGCGACGCGCTTCACGACGGCATGGCAGGACTTCAACGCCGCCATCAAGAACTGGGCCTACCGGCAGGACCAGCTCGTTACCACCCATCCCATCGCTGGACAGGTGGCCGACACCGAGCAGACGTTCCTCAACTTCGACGGCATCACCTACGGGAAGGGTGCGTCAGTCATCAAGCAGCTCGTCGCGACGATCGGCATGGACGGCTTCCGCGAGGGCATGCGCCACTACTTCCGCACCCACGCGTACGGCAACGCGACGCTCGCACAGTTCCTCGCTTCGCTGGAGGCCGGGAGCGGCAAAGACCTGAAGGAATGGTCGAAGGCGTGGCTCGAGACCGCATCGCTGAACACCATCTCCGCCACCTGGGAGGCTGACGGCGAGCGCCTGACGAAGCTCTCTCTCCTACAGTCGGCCCCCGCCGGCTACCCGACCATTCGTCCTCATCAGATGGAGGTCGGGCTGATCCGCGAGGACACCAGCGGCATCACCGTTACCTCACTGCCCGCCTCGATCGCGACCACGGAAGCCGACGTGCCAGTGCCAGCGGGCCTCGCGAAGCCATCACTGGTTTTCCCGAACTACAACGACCACGACTATGCAAAGGTCACGCTCGATGCTGAATCGGTCGCGTTCGTGAAAGCGAAGATGGAACGCGTCACCGACCCGATGCTGCGCCAGCTCCTCTGGTCATCGCTCTGGGACATGGTCCGCGACCAGCGGCTCAAGTC
>DATCGT010000296.1:0-3135 GCA_036508775.1 Tepidiformaceae bacterium
TGGTCCAGCCATCGGTCGCGGTCCCATTCACCTCGAGGATGATGTCGCCTGAGAGAATGCCCGCTTGCTCGGCAGGGGAGTCACGGAACGGCGCGACGATCTGAATCTGGCCGGTCTGGGAGGACACAGAGGCCCCGATGCCCTGGTACTGGGCCCCCTCGGTGAGGTGACTCTGCCGGACCTCATCGGCGGTCAGATAGCTTGTCTCGCGGTCGTTCAGAGAAGTGATCACGCCGGAGATTGCTGCCTGGCGAAGCGAGTCGACGTTCAACGTGTCGCGGCTGACATATTGCGACTTCAGGAGCTGTTCGATCTGGTCAAGGATGCTCGCACCGGCAGGGTCGAAGGTAAGTGCCGCTGTGGAGCCAGACGTGCCGCCTGTCCCCGTTGAGGAGCCGCCTCGCAGGTCCCTGGTCATGTATCCCAGCCCAAAGGAGAGCGTGAGCGCAGCCATGCCGAGAAAGACGAACGCAGCGATCCTGACCACGCGCGCGCTCGGCGTCGGTGCGGGCGGGACCGATTCTCCAGGCATTTCCATCGAAGGGGGGAGTGACCTTTCTCCCGGCGGGAGACGCAGACTGTTGTCCGAGTGTACAGCCGGTCCGAGCCGACCTCAATTTTGGGAATTACTCCGTGTTTACAGGGTCGAGACACTCGTCGAGCTGCCCCTCGCGAAAGACCCTATTCCCGGTTGGGCATCTTCGCACTATATCAGTTATGCAGTGTTGCGCAGCGAGCGGCGTGCGAATCGCCCAACACAGGCGTAACTCTACCGTCACCGCCTTTGCCTTGCGGCGGCCTTCGAGCGCAATCGACAAATAGATGAGAGACAACCGAAAACGGACGGGCCCGGCGATGGAATCCGAGTACTGGCACCTGGGCGACGACGGACGCCGCTTATCCGCGGAAGAGCAGCAGCTACTCGTGATGCGGTACGCGCCCCTCGTGCGCAAGATCGCTCGGTCGCTGCCGCGGGATCCCGGACTCATCGAGTTCGAAGATGCCGTTGGTTATGGAATGTGCGGCCTTGTCGAAGCCGTCCGCAATTACCGCCCCGAAGGCGCGGGCAATTTCGAAGCCTACGCAGCGAAGCGGATCAAGGGCGCCATGCTCGATGCCCTGCGCAGGGCCGACCGCCTTACTCGAACCATGCGCCACAAAGCACAGCTCGTGCAGCGCGCTGAAGTCGAACTGACCGCCTCGCTTGGGCGGCCGCCAAGTGCTGACGAAGTTGCTGATCACCTCGGGATGTCCAGGGCCCAATACGATGACGCCGCATCGAACAGCCGCTGGGTCACCGTCTCGCTGGATAGGCTGCTTGAGCCCGAAGCTGAGGGGGCCGCGTCCCCGGCGGCGGAGGCGCCCAGGGCCGAAGAAGACATCGACATCACCCGGGCATTCGATCGGCAAGAACTCCGTGAGGAGCTGGTCGACGCGATTCGTGCCCTTCCGGAGAGAGAGCGGCTGGTCGTCAGCCTCTATTATGTCGAGCAGCTTTCCATGAAAGACGTATCAGTCGCCTTGGGTGTGTCGGAGACTCGAGCCAGCCAGCTGCACTGGCAGGCTCTCCGCCGACTCCGCAGCGCATTGCAGCCGGCCGCAGCCTGAACCCGGGCCGGCCTTTCCCTGTCAGTCAAGGTTTCCCCGTTGCCGCAGCCGGAAAATGGGTCTACGAGAACCCCGCAAGCTGCCGAAGATTGAAGTGACGACCATACACCAGCGGCGACGCGCTGCTGGTGGCAAGACGGACACGAATCGCATCGTGTCCGCCAAAGGGTCACAACACGGGGGCGCAACAATGGCCGAACACCACGGCGAGGGTTTCCGAAACGCGGTCGCATTCGTAACACACACGCGTGAATACCGTTCTTCCGAACTGTTGCCCGCACTCGCGCGGTACGGATTCACAACAAGTGAGCGTCCGCATGACCGCGAGACAGAGCGTCTCCTCGTCCAATTCAACCCTGACCTGGTGGTCCTGGCCATCGACCCCGAACGCCAGGTCGACCTCGCGATCATTCAGTCGGTCGCGCGGATCTGCGAGGCGCCAGTACTCGTGATCGCACCCGGTCCTCATTCGAACGGTCTCGGCGCAGCCCTCAGCGCCGGCGCCGACGTCTGCGTCAAGGACACGGATGGCATCGAGATGCTTACTGCCCAACTTGGCGTTTTCGCACGACGGAAAGGCGCCGTCGAGGAGGTCGTGAACGAGGAACCGTCGACGCTGAGCGTCCGCGACCTTGTACTCGACTTCGACCGCTGCCGCGCTGTCAGGAATGAAGAGACGATTCCCCTGACTCCCACAGAGTTCAAGATCCTCGCGTTCCTCGCCAGGAACGCCGGGAAGGTGGTCAGCCCGGTTGAGATTCTTCGCTCGGTGCAGGATTACACCTACTCGGAGCGCGAGGCCCAGGAAATCGTGAAGGTCTACATTCGGCGCATTCGCCGGAAAGTGGAGGCCGACCCTGCGGAGCCGAGCTACATCCTCAACGTGCGCGGCTTCGGGTACATGCTCGAACGGCGGGGGGGCGGACGAGAGGCTCAGCGAGTCGCAGCCTGAACGACTCCCCGGAGCCGCGACGACATCTCTTGCTGCTGTGATGGCATAGCGGACTCCGGTTTCCGGGGTAGAATGGCTGCCATGAACGCAATCCTTTCCGCTGCCCTTACCGATGGCCCTCGCCCGACGCTTCGCGATGCCAAGGCCGTGCGAAGTGACATCGAGTCCATCGTTCGTCTTGCTGTATTTGGCTCGGACAAGGAGAGGCAGCTTGCCCGCTATGCCATTCATGCAGCGGCACCCCAGCTTGGTGCCGTCCCATCGTCCATAGCCGCCCTCTACGCCGCCCGGGGGCGGGGCGAGGTCAGCGGGTTCACGGTGCCGGCCGTAAACATCAGAGGCACCGCCTTCGATATGTCTCGCGCGCTGTTCCGGGCGATGAAGGCCACTGGCGCCGCCGCAACGGTCTTTGAACTGGCGCGCTCCGAGATGGGCTACACCTACCAGCAGCCGGCCGAGATCGCGGCCGTCATCCTCGCCGCAGCCATCGCTGAGGACTACCAGGGGCCAGTTTTCATCCAGGGCGACCACTTCCAGGCCAATGCCAAGAAGTTCGCGACGGACCCGGAAGGTGA
>DATCGT010000297.1:0-3017 GCA_036508775.1 Tepidiformaceae bacterium
AAGAGAAGAGCCAGGCTTTCCTTCGCCATGTCACAGCCCAGGCTCCGCGATGGTATACATTCCCCGGGATGCTTGCGGCCGACGAGCCGCCCCCGGCAGAGGTCGCCTGAGCGATTAGCCCAGGAGTCGGCCCAGGAACGCCGCCACGATGATCGCAGCCACGATACTGCCCACTGCGATCAACGCGCCGCGCTGGCGGCGCGTTTCTGCTTCGGGGTTCGGGAGAGGGGCGAGCTTCGAGGCGCCGTCGAGTTCGGCGATGACCGTGCGGGCGGCCGCAAACTGGTCACCATCGACGAGCACCACGTGGGTCGCGAAGGCATCGGCGCCACCGAATGCGGCACCGTGTCCGCGGCTGAAGGTGGTGGCGTGGATGCCGGCATCGCGGAGCGCGTCCACCCAGATGGCGGCTGTTACGGCGTCGGGGGCCTCAGCAACGATGACCCGGGCCGGTGGGGAGTCTGGCACGACCTGAGGGTACTCCAGCCGTCAATTGGATGCCGGGCGGCCCTCGTAACGACCCCTCCATCGCAATTCTTCGTGGCACAATGGAGGAACGCCGCCTCTGAAGAAGGCGGCGAGGAACTGGCTATGGCGATCCAGGTCACTCTCATTTCGCACACCCCGGACCCGATCCGGTCGCTCTACATGGCATACCGGACCTGCTATAGCGAACTGACGCCGCAGCAGGTCTTGAAGCGCGTGACCGACGAGCGAATCACCCAGGACCAGATGCGCGAGTTCATCGAAGCCAGGCTGAAGACCGGCCACTCGAGTCCGCTCGAGCAGGTTGCCTTCGAATTCGGCATCTCCGGTGTTTCGCGGGCGTTCAGCCACCAGTTCGTTCGGCATCGTGTTGGCATCTCGTTCGAGCAGCAGAGCCAGCGCTACGTGACCTACAAGGAAGGCGAGTTTCCGTACACCGTGCCGGTCACTGTCGAGAAGGCGGGCCTGAGTGACAAGATGGCGACGCTTTTCGGCCAGGTGAGCGAGCTGTACGAGGAGATGGTGGCTGCCGGCGTTCCCGCGGAGGATGCGCGGTTCCTGCTCCCCAATGCGACGAACACGAACTTCAAGATCACGGTGAACTTCCAGAGCCTGCTGCATATCTGCGACCTTCGCCTGTGCACGCGGGCGCAGTGGGAGTTCCGGAAGGTCGCGGCTCTGATGCGTGCCGAGGTGCTGAAGTCCGTTCCCGAGCTGGGGCGTTATCTGCAGCCCAAATGCGGCGAGCTGCGGATGGGCTATTGCGACGAGTCGGAAGGCGACTGGCAGGCCTGTCCGATCGGGCGGGTGAGGCCGCACAAAGACGCGCTCTTCAAGCTCTACGACTCGTATCGCAAGGGCGAATTGGCGTCGCTCCGGGACCAGGACTGGGACACCATCGAGGAGCGGGAAAGCGCCGAGTCGGCCGAGCCGTACTAGGGACTTGAAGCCGATAGCTACACTGTTCACATGAAACAGGAAGTTATGGCCCAGAATGATGCGACCCGAGCGAGCCTGCAGGCCCTCATCCGAACGCTCGCGGATCGTGATTTCGCACGGGACCTGGGTGACGGATGGACGGTCGCGACCGCCCTCGCGCACCTGGCGTTCTGGGATCGACGCGGGAAGCTGCTCCTTGATCGCTGGAGTGCTGGCGATCCGCCCCCCGCGGATATGCCCGAGTGGTATTCGGACACGCTGAACGATTCCCTGATCGACGAATGGCGGGCGATTCCGCCGCACGAGGCAGCGCGTCTCGCGATGGAAGCGGCGACGGCGATCGACGCGACGATTGCGGGCCTGGGGGATCGCGTCGCGGCGGAGATTGTTTCCCGCAACGAAGAGTCTCGGCTGACGCGGTCGAAGCATCGACGGGAGCACATCGAGCAGATCGAACGTTGCCTCGCGCACCGCTGAGCGTGAGCGGCGATCACGTCATCACGGTGCGTGACCTCGGGCGGACAGACTACCTTGAGGCGCTCGCGTTGCAGCGAGCCTGCCAGGCGGCCAGGGCGGATGGCGAAGCACCCGACACCCTTTTCCTCACCGAACATGAGCCGGTGCTCACGCTCGGAAGGACTCACCCCGAACCGGACCTTCGGCAACCGATGGCGGCGGTCGAGGCGGCAGGCATCTCGATCGTCCAGACCGAGCGGGGCGGCGACATCACATACCACGGGCCCGGGCAGCTGGTCGTTTACGGCATCATCGACATCAAAGACTGGGGGATTGGGGCGGTCGACTACGTGAGCGGGCTCGAAGAGGCAGCCATCCGTCTCCTCGGTGAGTGGGGAATCACCGCCCGGCGGAGGGCGCAGGCGCGGGGCGCGTGGGTCGGGGAGCGGAAGATCGCCTCAGTCGGGGTGAATGTCCGGCGTCACGTCGCCATGCACGGGATTGCCATCAACCTGGCGCCAGACCTGGAGCACTTCGCGCTGATCAACCCGTGCGGGCTAGCCGGCGTTGAGATGACCAGCGTCCTTCGCGAAACGGGCCGGAACATCAGCGTGCCGGAGGCAGGGGCAGCATTCGTGCGGCAGTTCGAGGCGGTTTTCGGCTGTTCAGCGATAATGCGGACCTGATGGACGGTCTGGCGGGGTCGAACGGCTATGGCCGCTATCCTGCGCTCGCGCTACGCTCGCCCGGATGACCCAGGTGAGTTCTCCCCTCGAAGCTCTCTCCGACGAGTATGCGGCGTGGTGGATCGATCTCCTTGGGGAGCACAACCACATCGGCGGTGTCGAAGCGACCAAGTGGTTGTTGGACCGCGCCCATATCACCGCTGAGGACCGGGTCCTGGATGCGGGTGCGTTTGTCGGTGGTGCGGCCCGGATGATCGCAAAGCGAACCGAAGCGACCGTTGTTGCGACCGACGTCAACGCGGACTTCCTCGTCACGGGCAGCAAGATGTCCGGCGGCGAACTTGTGAAGTGGGTGGCGGGTTCGACCCACAAGCTGCCGTTCGCGGATGGCTCGTTCACCAGTGCCTGGTGTCTCGACAGTTATATCGCCCCGCGGGAGCTGAGCCGGGT